>JAFAGF010000027.1 GCA_023422975.1 Pseudomonadota bacterium | reverse complement strand
CGGATAGGCACAAAGTAGCCCACAAAGGTGAACCCCGTCCACAGTGACAGCAGCAGCCACAGCAGGTGCTTGCTGCCGCGCTTGGCCAGTTTTTCCAGCGTCCAGCCGCTGCCATCCAGCCGCAAGCGCGCGCTGCGGTCGCCCTCCACGCGGCGCTCTATCCACATGAAGATTTCGGTGTACACCGACTGCGGGCAGCTGAAACCGCACCACAGCCGCCCCGCCACCGTGGTAAACAAGAACAGCGCCAAAGCGCTGATGATGAGCAGCGCTGTCAGGTAAATAAAGTCCTGCGGGTACAGCAACCAGCCAAAAATATAAAAACGCCGCTGCTCCAAATCAAACAGCAGGGCTTGGCGGCCATTAATTTGCAGCCAGGGCACGCCGTAAAAAAACAGCTGCGTCAGCCACACCAGCGCCCAGCGCCAGTTGGCAAACACCCCCTGGATAGAGCGCGGCTGAATTTTTTTGCGCGCCTCGTAAAAAGGCACAGCAAGGGGCTCTCCGTGAATCGGGATCGTCTTGCGCGGCGCACCTGCGCGATCGTCGCTGTTCGTGGAAATATTGTTGTGAGGCATAGCTTCAAAGGGCTCGCCCGCCAGTCCCTACCAGCGGTGCTCGGCACCGACTGTGCGCGCAGTGGCCGCAGAACAAAAGCATCAGATCGCCCCCATAAACACCGTATCAGATGAATTTTTTCAAAATCCAACCGTATCAGGCATTTATTTAAGAAGCATTAAGCGCTTGCCTTTCAATGCTTTCAGAACCTTTTATGCATGAAAATCTTGCAGATCAAGCACTACAAGCTATGTTTTTATGCATAGGCGACCAACGGTACTTCAAACCCCGGTGCATTGGCCGAAATGCATGGCAAGCCCTTGTCTGCCATTTTTTACCTGGAGCGCGCCATGCCCCTCACCTCTTCCATTGCCCCCACTGCGGCGGTCGACGCCGTCACCGCCCCCAAAGCCACGCCTTTGGAAGACGCACAAAAGGCTGCGGCCACCACCAGCCAAGGCCAGCGCGACCTGCGCAATACGCAAATTCTGGAAGCCTCGCTGCAAGTCAGTATTCAAGCGGGTAACGAAGGGCTGTCGCTGCTCTACCGCACCGCCATTGACGAGATCAACACCGCGCTGGCACCAGAGCTTGGCCCCGAAGCCATCCAAAATGCAGTCTCGCAAGACAACAGCCCCGAAGCCACGGCAGGCCGCATCGTCAGCATGTCGACTGCCATGTTCCACACCTTCGCTGCGCTGCATCCCGACGAAGACATGGCCGATGTTGCACAGGCGTTTGTGGCAACCATCCGCGGCGGCTTTGAGCAAGGCTACGCAGAAGCCCAAGACATTCTCAACAGCTTAGGGGTGCTGGGCGAAGGCAGCCCTGTGGCCGCAGGCATAGGCAAGACCTACGAGCTGGTACACAAAGGCTTTGATGACTGGCTCAACGCCACGTTGAGTGTGCTACAGGCTGCCCCCACTGCACCCAGCCCTCAGGAGGGTGCGTTAGCGACGGCGACGGCAACGCCACCCGTCGCCTCTTAACCTCTTAGCCTCGTTGGAAAATCTGCGGTGACGGCTCAATGCAACCGCTCAGCGCATCAGGCGGCTACTTGATGGCGCTTCCAGTGCGCGTACAGATCAGGGCATGTTTCCCAACGGGCTGGCACATGGCGCATGGGCATCGACTGCAAAGCAAAGGGCTTGGCCAGCTCTTCGTACACCGCCGCTGTCGACAGGCCAAACGGCGCAGCATCGGCATTGGAGTGGGCATACACCACCTGACTCACTCCCGCCATACGCATGGCCGCCAAACACATGGGGCAGGGATGGCCGCTGGCGTACACCACACAATGCTGCAAACTGGGAGAGGCCAGATGCTGGCTGGCACGGCGAATCGCCAGCATTTCAGCGTGTGCAGTGGGGTCGTTCGTAGTTAAAATTTCATTGACGGCAGAAGCAATGACCTCCCCGCCCTTCACCACCACGGCACCAAATGGACGCCCTCCCTGCTCGGTATTGGCGTACGCCAGTGCAATCGCTTGGCGCAAAAAGTGCGCATCGTCGTGTGCTTCGATCATGGTTCGCGTGCTCCCGCATCATTCAAAATTTTTTCAATGGCTGTGTAGCCATGTGCTCTGGCCAAAACCAACGGTGTTCTGCCCTGAGGATCCGCCAAATTGAGGTTGGCACCCGCTTCAACCAAGGCCTGCACAATCTGCTGGTGTGCCCTGCCACCATTACCCAAAATGATGGCTTCAATCAAAGCCGTCCAGCCTAGTTTGTTCACATGGTCCACATCCACCCCTGCCTGGATGAGCACCCGTACGGCCTGCACGTGCCCACGCTCTGCGGCAGGAATCAAGGCCGTGCCCTGGTAGCGATTGAGACTGCGCACGTCAGCGCCGTGGGCAAGTGTCATTTTGAGAATTTCCAAATGACCGCGCGCTCCGGCATACAGATAAGGGCTGTCTTGGATGTGATCTTTGGCATTGACGTCTGCGCCCGCCTCTATCAGGGCAGCCGCCGCATCCACACTGTTGTGGTGTGTCGCTACCAGCAGCGGCGTGGCACCCGCAGCATTGCGCACATCCAGCGGCACACCAGCAGCCACCAAACGACGAATGGCGTGCGCCTGATTGGCGGCGGCAGCCTGGAAAATTTCATCCACCTCGACGGAAGGCTGGGTGGCGCACGCACCCATCAAAGACAGCGCACCAACAATGCCTGCTGCCACTGCACCTAGTTTCTGCACCACAGGCAATCTCCTTTGCATCCACAACACCATGTGCGCGCATCCTAACGTGTGAAACATCAGCCTTGACTGCAACGCGCCCATTTCGGTCAGCACGTACACAGTGGCAAAAAAAAACCTGCCGCGCAGTGCGCAGCAGGTTTTTGCTTGCAGCAATAAAGCTTAGACGTTCACGCCCTTGGCCACATCGGCGTATTCGTCGATTTGATCAAAGTTCATGTAGCGGTACACCGATGCCTTGTCCGCATCGATCACGCCCATTTCCTTGAGGTACTCTTCCTTGCTAGGCAGATAACCCAGACGCGAAGCAATCGCCGACAGTTCCGCCGAACCCAGGAACACATTGGTGTTCTTGCCCAGACGGTTGGGGAAGTTACGGGTAGATGTCGAGATCACGGTGGCGCCTTCGCGCACCTGTGCCTGATTGCCCATGCACAGCGAGCAGCCTGGCATTTCGGTACGTGCACCAGCTGTGCCGAATGCAGCGTAGTGACCTTCCTTGATCAGCTCGTTCTGATCCATCTTGGTGGGAGGGGCCACCCACAGCTTCACAGGAATGTCACGCTTGCCACCCAGCAGCTTCGCAGCCGCGCGGAAGTGACCGATATTGGTCATGCACGAGCCGATGAAGGCTTCGTCAATCTTGGTGCCTGCTACGTCAGAGAGGAACTTGGCATCATCAGGGTCGTTCGGGCAGCAAACGATAGGTTCCTTGATGTCAGCCAGATCGATTTCGATCACGGCGGCGTATTCGGCATCCTTGTCGGCTTCCAGCAGATCAGGCTTGGCCAACCAGGCTTCCACCTTCTCGATACGGCGCTGCAGGGTCTTTGCGTCGGCGTAACCATCGGCGATCATGTTCTTCATCAGAACGATGTTCGAAGTCAGGTACTCCTTGATCGGCTCAGGGTTCAACTTGATCGTGCAACCTGCTGCGGAACGTTCTGCAGATGCGTCAGACAATTCAAACGCTTGTTCCACCTTCAGGTCTGGCAGGCCCTCGATTTCCAGAATACGGCCCGAGAAGATGTTGATCTTGCCGGCTTTGGCCACAGTCAGCAGACCGGCCTTGATCGCGTACAACGGAATTGCGTGCACCAGATCACGCAAAGTCACGCCGGGCTGCAGGTCACCCTTGAAGCGCACCAGCACAGACTCAGGCATGTCCAAAGGCATGACACCCGTAGCTGCACCGAAAGCCACCAAACCGGAGCCTGCAGGGAAAGAGATACCGATAGGGAAGCGGGTGTGCGAGTCACCGCCAGTACCAACGGTGTCAGGCAGCAGCAGGCGGTTCAACCAGCTGTGGATCACGCCGTCACCAGGACGCAGGGCCACGCCACCGCGATTCGAGATGAAAGCTGGCAACTCGCGGTGCGTCTTCACGTCCACTGGCTTGGGGTAAGCCGCTGTGTGGCAGAAAGATTGCATCACCAAGTCAGCCGAGAAGCCCAGGCAAGCCAAGTCCTTCAACTCGTCGCGGGTCATGGGGCCGGTGGTGTCTTGCGACCCGACGGTGGTCATGCGTGGTTCGCAGTAAGTACCGGGGCGCACGCCTTGGCCTTCGGGCAAACCCACTGCACGGCCCACCATCTTTTGTGCCAGCGTGAAGCCTGCCTTGGACTCCGCAGGAGCTTGTGGCAGACGGAACGCTGTGGAGGCGGGCAAACCCAGGAATTCACGGGCTTTTGCAGTCAGCGAGCGACCAATGATCAGATTGATACGGCCACCAGCTTGCACTTCATCTAGCAGCACATCGCTCTTGAGCGCAAATTCGGCAACGGTTTCACCGTTTTTGGTGATCTTGCCAGCATAGGGCAGCACATCGATCACGTCACCCATTTCCAGCTTGGTCACATCCACTTCAATGGGCAGCGCGCCGGAGTCTTCTTGGGTGTTAAAGAAGATAGGAGCAATCTTGCCGCCCAGTGTGACGCCACCAAAGCGCTTATTGGGCACGAAAGGAATGTCCATACCTGTACCCCAGATGATGGAGTTGGTCGCGGACTTGCGCGAAGAACCTGTACCAACCACGTCACCCACGTAAGCAACCAGGTGGCCCTTCTTCTTCAGATCTTCAATGAACTGCATGGGGCCACGCTTACCGTCTTCTTCCGGCTTGAACGCGGCGTCAGGACGCGTGTTCTTGAGCATGGCCAGGTAATGCAGCGGAATGTCAGGACGGCTCCAGGCGTCAGGAGCTGGCGACAGATCGTCGGTATTGGTCTCACCGGGCACCTTGAAGACTGTGACGGTGATTTTTTCTTCAACCTTGGGGCGCGATGTGAACCACTCGGCATCAGCCCAGCTTTGCATCACTTCCTTAGCCTTGGCGTTACCAGCCTTGGCCTTGGTTGCCACGTCGTTGAAGAAGTCAAACATGAGCAATGTCTTCTTCAAAGCGTCAGCTGCTACGGACGCCACTTCTGCATCATCCAGCAATTCAATCAGAGGATGTACGTTGTAGCCGCCCACCATGGTGCCCAGCAACTCTGTGGCCTTGGCCTTGGAGATCAGGCCCACCTTCAGGTCACCGTGAGCCACAGCAGCCAAGAAAGATGCCTTCACCTTGGCGGCATCATCGACCCCAGGAGGCACGCGGTGCGTCAGCAAATCCAGCAGGAATTCTTCTTCACCAGCAGGAGGATTCTTGATCAGCTCGATCAGTTCAGCAGTTTGCTTGGCGTCCAGCGCCAAAGGGGGAATGCCCAGTGTGGCGCGCTCGGCCACATGGTCACGGTAGGCTTTCAACATGGTTCTCTCTCCATTGGTTTTCTAAGAGTGGGGCAGCGTTTTACAGCGCTTTTGCGCCCTGAAATTACTTTCCAGGCGCATCCAGCAGGCTGGGTGGGGGGCTCTTTTTGATGGCCTCTGCCACCTGAAGCTGTTCGGGACTCATGCATTCATCAGCTAAGCGTTTGCCTTGCTTTTGATTCATGAGCATGGATTTATTGGCAATTTGCAACCAAACGGCGCCGGATTTCTGATCTTCCAAGCGAACAACGCCCGTGCTGGTGCCCACTGGGGCCATATGGAAGTTAAAGCCATTGCCACTGACCAAAAAGTGACCCGCGTTGCTGCCATCCTTGGTCACGCTGACGTGCTGCCCCAGCTCACATGCAATGCGTCCTGTGTGGACGCGATCTGCCAGCGCAAGCTCATCGGCATTCAACACACGAGGAGCCATCACAGCAGCAGCTGCACCCGTCGCCACCGTGGCCGCAGCAGCTTTTTTACGGGGTGTAGCGGTCTTCTTCACAGGTGCAGTCGTTTTTTTCACTGCAGTAGTTGCTTTGGTTGCCACCGGCTTGGTGGTGGTTGCAGCCTGTGCAGTAGTTACCAAAGCCAATGCAGGTGCAATCAGCAAAACGGAGGCAATCAGTTGTTTCATGCGAACTCCAGCGGAAATAAAAATCAAGTCGTTAAACATGTGCTGCACACTCATACAGTACTCCTATCCAGCCATTGTCGCGCTTGTTCTGGCAAAGGCATGGCGGTACGTTGTGCACGCTCGAGCAACTGCCAGTAATAACGGTAACTGGCCCGGTCATGCAACACGCCGTTATAGCTAATAGGCGCCCAATCTTCCAGAGCAGCTGCCACCAAAATATCGTTGGCTTCGTGGACTTCTTGTACCGCTGGTGCAAATGCCGCCAAGATCGGACGTATCTGGGCGGGATGAATGCTCCACATCCGGGTATACCCAAGTTCGCGACTGGCTTTGGTCGCCGCAGCTTGCAGCGCATCGGCATTCTGAAACTCAGTCACCACACAGTGCGACGGCACCTTGCCATGTGCATGGCACGCGGCGGTAATCTCCAGCTTTGCACGTACTACCAAGGGGTGGACAAACTGCCCTTGCACCCCCATTGCAGAGCTCGGGATGGCCCCTGCATGCGCAGAGACAAAGTCCATCAGGCCAAAAGACAAGCTTTGCACACTCGGGTGCGCAGCAATCTCAAAAGCTCGCTCCACCGCCGCAGGAGACTCAATGAGCGCATGCACCGGGATAGGAGTGCTCGAAGCCTGCTCCAACAACCGCACTACCCGCAAGATATCGTCTATGGACTCCACTTTGGGCAACATGATGTGCGAGAGCTTGTGACTTGCTTCCCCGGCAATCGTTACCACATCCTCTTCAAACGATGGATGGTCTACCGCATGCACACGTGCTGCTACACGGCAGCCATCTGAAGAGGCTTTCAGCAAACTGGCCACTAGCTGCGCATGCGCTTTTTCCTGCCCGACTGCTGCACCATCCTCACAATCCAAGGTGACATCAAAGACACAAGCCCCAAACTCTTGCAGCATCTGCGCCTGCAACTCAAGGCTTTTACGCATACGCACTTCCACGCCGCTGTAGTGGTCACAAACGGGCAGCAAATTGGCAGCAGCTTGTGCGCCCAACAAAATCTCGCGGGGATGGGTTTTGGTACGCATGAGTAACAGAGGTAAACAGAGCGCACTTCGCACAGCAGCAAAACGGTAAGACCATGCTGATGACTGAAGAAACACCTTTTGCTCAACCAGCTACCAGCATGTTGTGCAAAAGATTTCTCTACTTGAAGCCCCATGGCACTTGGATGCGCCACGGGGGAGATCACAGAGAAGATTTGCGATTAATTACAGCAGGTGCTTCACACCGTCTTGCTCACCTTGCAGCTCAGCCAAGGTCTTATTGATGCACTCTTGCGAGAATGCGTCAATTTCCAAGCCTTCCACAATTTTGTATTCACCATCAGGTGTGGTGATCACAGGGAAGCCGAAGACGATGCCAGCAGGAATGCCGTATTCGCCATTGGAAGGCACACCCATCGTGACCCATTCGCCATTGGAGCCCAAAGCCCAGTCACGCATGTGGTCGATCGCAGCATTCGCGGCCGACGCAGCCGACGACAGGCCACGTGCATTGATGATGGCCGCACCACGCTTGCCCACGGTAGGCAAGAACACGTTGGCATTCCATTCTTGGTCGTTGATGGTGTTTTTGACAGACTTACCATCCACCGTGGCGAAGCGGTAGTCAGCGTACATCGTGGGCGAGTGGTTGCCCCACACAGTCAGCTTGCGAATATCACCCACCTTGAAACCAGCCTTAGCAGCCAGTTGCGAAGCAGCACGGTTGTGATCCAGGCGCAGCATGGCGGTGAAGTTCTTCGCTGGCAGATCGGGGGCCGACTTCATGGCGATGTAGGCATTGGTGTTGGCGGGGTTACCAACCACCAGCACCTTCACATTGCGCGAAGCCACGGCGTTCAGTGCCTTGCCTTGTGCTGTGAAGATCTGAGCATTGGCTGCCAACAGGTCAGCACGCTCCATGCCAGGACCGCGAGGACGAGCGCCCACCAACAATGCGTAGTCGGTGTCCTTGAACGCTTGCAAAGGATCGCTATGGGCTTCAATACCGGCAACCAGAGGGAATGCGCAGTCTTCCAGCTCCATAATGACGCCCTTCAGCGCGTTCTGAGCCTTCTCGTCAGGAATTTCGAGCAGTTGCAAAATAACGGGCTGATCCTTGCCCAGCATTTCGCCGGATGCGATACGGAACAACAGGGCGTAACCAATTTGACCTGCGGCGCCGGTGACGGCAACTCGGACGGGCTTCTTGCTCATGGTGAAAACTCCAGATTTCGGAAATAAACAGTTGTCGGTGCACTGTTGCTCCAGCATCTGCAACCAGTAGCCCGTGCTCCGTAAACAGGCATGAAGTGTACTCTTGATTTTGTCTCCCAGTCAATTTGTCTTATGTCTTATATAAGATATGATCTTGGCTGAGCTCAAACACAACAAACAGGCTCAAAATTCGCATCCGGAGGCCTTGAACTCTCGAACACCCTTATGTCCTCATCGCAACCTTCCTCATCCGACAGTGCTTTTGGCACCAATACCGCCTCTACTGCACTGACTCCCGCCTTCAGCCCGCTGTATCAGCAGATCAAAGGCTTGATCCTTCAAAGCTTGCAAGCTGGTGAATGGCGCCCCGGAGAGTTGATCCCTAGCGAAATGGAGTTGGCAGCCCGCTTCAAAGTCAGCCAAGGCACTGTACGCAAAGCCATTGATGAGTTGGCAGCAGAGAACTTGGTGATGCGCCGCCAAGGCAAGGGGACATTTGTTGCCACCCACTCCGCGCAGCAAGTGCAATATCGGTTCTTGAAGCTGCATCCCGATGTCGGCGACCTGGAAGGCGAAGGTCGTGCTCAGCGCACCATCTTGGAATGCAAACGCCTGCGCGCTCCTGCAGAAATCGCACGCCTGCTTGCTTTACGCAGCGGAGACACCGTCGTTCAAGTACGTCGCGTTTTGGCTTTCGGTGGTATTCCGACTATTTTGGAAGACATTTGGCTCCCCGGCCATGCTTTCAAAGGCCTGACAGCCGAGCAAATGGTCAACTACAAAGGCCCCACCTATGCCATGTTTGAAGGAGACTTCGGCGTGCGCATGGTGCGCGCCGATGAAAAGCTGCGCGCCGTCCTTCCTGACGAAGCGCAAGCGGAGCTACTCGACGTATCCACTCAAACCCCACTGCTGAGTGTTGAGCGTCTTGCTTATACCTACAACGATATTCCCATGGAGTTACGACGCGGTATCTATAGAACTGACACACATCACTACAAGAACGCCCTGAGCTAATCATCAGAGTTACAAGGCGATAAAAGGAAACAATCGCGCAGCCACCGAGCAACCGCTGTGTGAGTGCAATAGAATTTTGGATCTTTTGCTCCGCGCGATTACCACGCAGTTACATCCACGAAAGCACCCCCGCCATGACAGAGCTTGAAAAAAAGAAGCGGCCTGAGTTCCGCAACATCAATGTTTTAGAAGGATTGCCGCACCGCCTGCCCATTGGCGGCTACGTTTCCATCCTTCACCGTATCAGCGGGATGCTGATGTTTGTCCTCCTGCCATTCGTGATCTGGATGCTGGACACCTCACTGTCTTCCGAATTTTCCTTCGCGAAGTTCAAATCGGTCTTCACTGAAGGCTGCGGCTTCATTCCTGGCTGGTTCATCACGCTGGTTGCATTGGCCATTATCTGGGCTTACCTGCACCACCTGATGGCGGGTTTACGCCACCTGTTCATGGACATGAACCACAACCTGGTGAGCAAGTCCTTCGCCAAGTCTTCCGCCATCACCGTGCTGACCTTGAGCATTGGCTTGACCGTGATCTTGGGCGCCAAGCTGTTTGGCCTGTACTAAGCATTAGAGGAATAAATCATGTCAGTAAATTACGGCTCTAAGCGCACCGTCGTTGGCGGTCACTACGGTCTGCGTGACTGGTTGGTGCAGCGCGTAACTGCCATCTTGATGGTGATTTTCACCATCGTCGTGTTGGCACAACTGATCTTCGCGCAAGGCGAAATCGGTTACGAGTTGTGGGCCGGCATTTTTGCCGCCCAGTGGATGAAATTCCTCACCTTTGCCGTGATCGTTGCCATGATCTGGCACGTCTGGGTGGGCGTACGTAACGTCTGGATGGACTACGCCAAGTCTGTGGCCCTGCGCCTGACTTTGCACGTGGTGTCCCTGATCTGGCTGGTCGGCTGCACTGGCTGGGCTTTCCAGGTTCTGTGGCGTTTGTGATCGGCGTTAGACCGCCTCCACGATTGAAAGTTAAGAATGAGCTATTCCAAAGCAAATATTACCAAGCGCAAGTTTGACGTTGTCATCGTCGGCGCTGGCGGCTCCGGTCTGCGCGCCGCCCTGGAACTGTCCCGCGCTGGGTTGAGCGTAGCCTCCCTGTCCAAGGTCTTCCCCACACGCTCGCACACCGTGGCTGCGCAAGGTGGTGTGTCCGCTTCGCTGGGCAATATGTCGGACGATAACTGGCACTACCACTTCTACGACACCATCAAGGGTGGCGACTGGCTGTCTGACCAAGACGCGGTGGAATTCATGTGCCGCGAAGCTCCCAAGGTGGTGGTGGAGCTGGAACACTTCGGCATGCCGTTTGACCGCAATGCAGACGGCACCATCTACCAGCGCCCCTTCGGTGGCCATACCGCTAACTACGGCGAAAAGCCTGTGCAGCGCGCTTGCGCCGCTGCTGACCGTACCGGCCACGCCATGCTGCACACCCTGTACCAGCAAAACGTGGCATCCAAGACCAACTTCTTTGTGGAGTGGATGGCACTGGACCTGATCCGCAACCAGCAAGGTGACGTGGTTGGCGTGACAGCGCTGGAACTGGAAACAGGCGATCTGTATGAGCTGCATGCCAAGGCCGTGCTGCTGGCTACAGGTGGTGCAGGCCGCATCTTTGCTGCGTCGACCAACGCCTTCATCAACACCGGTGATGGCCTGGGCATGGCTGCCCGTGCAGGCATTCCTTTGCAAGACTTGGAATTCTGGCAGTTCCACCCCACCGGCGTTGCTGGTGCTGGCGTGCTGTTGACCGAAGGCTGCCGCGGCGAAGGCGCTATTCTTTTGAATAGCGAAGGCGAGCGCTTCATGGAGCGTTACGCTCCCACCCTGAAAGACTTGGCACCTCGTGACTTCGTATCGCGCTCGATGGACCAGGAAATCAAGGAAGGCCGTGGCTGCGGTCCTAACAAGGACTACATCCTGATGAAGTTGGACCACTTGGGTGCCGACACCATCCGCAAGCGCTTGCCTTCGGTGGAAGAAATTGGCCACAACTTTGCCAACGTGGACATCACCAAGGAACCTATCCCCGTCGTTCCTACCATCCACTACCAGATGGGCGGCATCCCCACCAACATCCACGGTCAAGTGGTAACTTGGGACGGTGAGAAGAACAACGTGGTCAACGGCTTGTACGCTGTGGGCGAATGCGCTGCGGTTTCGGTGCACGGCGCCAACCGTCTGGGCACCAACTCGCTGCTGGACTTGCTGGTCTTCGGTAAATCGGCGGGCAAGCACATCGTGAAGTTTGTGGGCGGCTACGGCGAGTTCCAAGACATGCCTGCTGACGCAGCAGACCGCACCTTGGAGCGCCTCAACCAGCTGGACAACTCCACAGAAGGTACCTACGCGCAAGACTTGGCGGGCGACATCCGCGCCACCATGCAGCAACACGCTGGCGTATTCCGTACCCAAAAGGGCATGGACGAAGGCGTGACCAAGGTCAATGCACTGCGCGAGCGCGTGGGTTCGGTCACTCTGAAGGACAAGTCCAAGGTCTGGAACACCGCCCGCATGGAAGCGCTGGAAGTGGATAACCTGATCGAAGTGGCCCAAGCCACCATGACTTCGGCTGCTGCCCGCAAGGAATGCCGTGGTGCACACACCGTGTACGACTACGAACACCCTGCTGACCACGCTGAATTCCCGCTGGGCCGCAACGACAAGGAATGGCTCAAGCACACCTTGTGGCACAGCGCCACCAACAGCTTGACCTACAAGCCCGTGAACATGAAGCCGCTGACCGTGGAAAGCATTCCACCCAAGGTTCGTACGTTCTAACCCAGCCGCCCACGAGAGAAGATCAATATGAAGCGCACATTCAAAATCTATCGCTACGATCCGGACAAAGACGCCAAGCCCTACATGCAAACGGTGCAAGTCGAGCTGGACGGCCACGAGCGCATGCTGCTGGACGCACTGGTCAAGCTCAAGGCCATGGATCCTTCCATCGCTTTTCGTCGCTCGTGCCGCGAAGGCGTTTGTGGCTCTGATGCCATGAACATCAACGGCAAGAACGGCTTGGCTTGCTTGACCAACATGAACACCTTGCAAGGTGACATCGTGTTGAAACCTCTGCCTGGCCTGCCCGTCATCCGCGACTTGATCGTGGACATGACCCAGTTCTTCAAGCAGTATCACTCGATCAAGCCCTACCTGCAAAGCGACATCTACGCGACTGAAAACAAGGAGCGCCTGCAGTCGCCCGAAGAGCGCGAAGAGCTCAACGGCCTGTACGAGTGCATCTTGTGTGCCAGCTGCTCGACCAGCTGCCCTTCGTTCTGGTGGAACCCCGACAAGTTCGTGGGCCCCGCTGGCTTGCTGCAGGCCTACCGCTTCATCGCGGACAGCCGCGACACAGCCACCAGCGAGCGTCTGGATAACCTGCAAGACCCTTACCGTCTGTTCCGTTGCCACACCATCATGAACTGCGTGGACGTGTGCCCCAAGCACCTGAACCCCACCAAGGCGATTGGCAAGATCAAGGAGCTGATGGTGCGTCGCGCCGTCTAATCCATGAACGAGATGGACACCATCCTCGAAGAGAAAGAACGCGACTTGCTACGGTGGCGCAGCCGCCGTGGCTTGGTCGAAAACGATCTCTATATCGAGAATTTTTTTGCCAGCTATGGCAGCCAATTGACGCGGAGACACGCAATTGGTTTGTCTGCCTTGATGGACTTGGCAGACAACGATCTGATGGATCTCTTCCTGCGCCGCAAGGAGCCGGAAGGGGCCTTAGACACCCCTGAAGTTAGAGAAGTGCTGCAAATGGTGCGCAAGCCCATTTGACTCGCACACCTTAAAAAAAGGCCCACCAGACAGGCTGGTGGGCCGATCAGAGAAGGAAGTTGGAAATGAAACTCGCTGACAACAAAGCAACCCTGTCATTCAGCAACGGCGCACCTAGCGTTGAACTGCCGGTCTACCAAGGCAATATCGGCCCGGACGTCATTGACATCCGCAAGCTGTACGGCCAAACAGGCATGTTCACCTATGACCCGGGCTTCCTCTCTACAGCGGCCTGCCAGTCTGCCATTACCTACATTGATGGCGACAAGGGTGAGTTGCTGTACCGCGGCTACCCTATCGAACAACTGGCCAAGAACTGCAATTTCCTGGAAACCTGCTACCTGCTGCTGTACGGTGAGCTGCCCAACGAAGCCCAGAAGGCAGAGTTTGAAAACACCGTGACCCAGCACACCATGGTCAACGAGCAGATGCAGTTCTTCCTGCGTGGCTTCCGCCGTGATGCACACCCCATGGCTGTGTTGACTGGCCTGGTGGGCGGCATGTCGGCCTTCTACCACGACAGCACCGACATCACCAACCCTGAGCACCGCAACATCGCCGCGATCCGCCTGATCGCCAAGATGCCTACGCTGGTGGCCATGGCATACAAGTACGGCATCGGCCAGCCTTACATGTACCCCAAGAACGATCTGTCGTACGCTGGCAACTTCATGCGCATGATGTTCGGCAACCCTTGCGAAGAGTACAAGGTCAACCCTGTGGTGGAGCGCGCACTGGACCGAATCTTCATCTTGCACGCAGACCACGAGCAAAACGCCTCCACATCGACCGTGCGTCTGTGCGGCTCGTCGGGCACCAACCCCTTCGCTGCGATCTCCGCTGGCGTAGCTTGCCTGTGGGGCCCTGCCCACGGCGGCGCCAACGAAGCTTGCCTGAACATGCTGGAAGACATCCAGGCCAACGGCGGCATTGCCAAGGTTGGCGAGTTCATGGAAAAGGCCAAGGACAAGACCAGCGGCGTGAAGCTGATGGGCTTTGGCCACCGCGTGTACAAGAACTACGACCCCCGCGCCAAGCTGATGCAAGAGACTTGCAACGAAATCCTGACCGAACTGGGCTTGGAAAACGATCCCCTGTTCGCACTGGCCAAGCAAGTGGAAAAGATTGCGCTGGAAGACGACTACTTCGTGCAACGCAAGCTGTACCCCAATGTGGACTTCTACTCCGGCATCGTGCAGCGCGCCATCGGCATTCCAGTGAACCTGTTCACCGGCATCTTCGCCTTGGCACGTACCGTGGGCTGGATTGCTCAGCTGAACGAACAAATGGGTGACCCCGAGTACAAGATCGGCCGTCCTCGCCAGCTGTTCACCGGCTCTGTGGCCCGCGACGTCAAGCCTATCGACCAGCGTTAATGGCACCGGCTGCTCTGCGAGCAGCTTGGTTCAAAAGCACAAAACCCGCAGGCTGTGCAGCGTGCGGGTTTTGTTTTTGATAGCTGCTTGCGCTTGTCCATCAACAACTTCAGATAGATAAGCATCTAAAAACCAGCAATAACAAGCGCTAGCAGCTCTGATTTTTAGTATTCAAACCCGCACCCACACCGCATGTTGCGCATGCACGTGGCACATGTACAGCGCTAACGCGCTAAAGTGCGGTCTATTGTTTTCAACCTCGGCAGCTGTTGGCTGTCACCTTCATACCGACATGGCCAAACGCCCTCTTCGCCGCCTCCCCCCCATCCATGACGCTGCCAACATTGCCAAGTCCCGCGAAGCGGGCATGCTGGCCGCGCGCGTGCTGGAAATGCTCACCCCCCATGTGCAGCCCGGTGTCTCGACCGAACACCTGGACAATCTGTGCCACGACTTCATCGTCAACGAACTCAAGTGCATTCCCGCCAACATTGGCTACTACGGCTACCCCAAGACCGTATGCACCTCTGTGAACCATGTGGTCTGCCACGGCATTCCCACACCCAAGGACGTGCTCAAAGACGGTGACATCGTCAACGTGGACGTGGCCCTGATCAAAGACGGCTGGTTTGGCGATACCTCGCGCATGTACACCGTGGGCACCGTGTCTGCCAAAGCACAACAGCTGATCGACACCACGTATGAGGCCATGGTGGCCGGCATCCGCGCCGTCAAACCCGGCGCAACGCTGGGCGATATTGGCCATGCCATCCAAACCGTGGCCCAGCGCGACGGTTTCTCCATCGTGCGTGACTACTGCGGCCACGGCATCGGCCAGACTTACCACGATGAGCCCCAGGTGCTGCACTACGGCTACCCCGGCCAGGGCATGAAGCTGCAAGAAGGCATGATCTTCACCATTGAGCCCATGCTCAACGCCGGCAAGCACGACACCAAAGAGCTGGACGACGGCTGGACAGTGATTACCAAAGACAAATCGCTGTCCGCACAGTGGGAACACATGGTGGTTGTCACCGCCGATGGCTACGAGGTACTGACCCCCTGGCCCGAAGGCACGGGCACATACGCCAAGCCATAAGGCGCTCAGCTATCCCAAAAAGGGCCCAGGCAATTTGCCGGGCCCTTTTTTATTGCTTGCCTGAGTGTCTGTAAAACGCGCGCCCACAAAACTTCGATTGACGGATGTGGCAAAGCGAAGCAGCAGCAGACAACGGAGGTATCCACGGCGCTTAATGGGCGGCGGACTGCGAGAACACATTAATCACAATAACGCCGGCCACAATCAGGGCCATACCAATCATGGCACCTGCATCCAGCTTTTGCCCATGAAACAGCCACGCGATGGTGGAGATCAACACAATGCCCACCCCTGACCAAATCGCATAAGCCACGCCTGTGGGAATGGTCTTGAGCGTTTGCGCCAGCAAATAAAACGAGATGCAATAACCCAGCACACACAGTACGCTGGGCAGCAGCTTTGTAAAACCGTTGGATGACTTCATGGCTGTGGTGGCGGCCACCTCCAACGCTATGGCACCACCTAATAAAACATACGCATTCATCCATTCACCCTGCTTTCGACGCTGTACCCGAAGAGCTGGCCGCAGGCTGACTGCCTGCCGCGAGGCGCTGCAGCACCTGCGCCACCCGCTGCTTGTCTTGTGCCGTCAACTGGTAAGCACCCAGCGTTTCCGCCAGCCACAAGCCATCGGCGGCCAGCCGCGCGACCAGTTGCTCGGCACTTTCTGGCTCTGCCGCGCGGTCGGCCTCCAGCCAATCACACCACGCCTGGGCCACTTCGGGTTCCATCACCGAAGCCGCCACCCACGCCCTACGCCGCTGGTTTTCTTGCGGCGTAGGCAGCATCTGCAAGCTTGCGCGCACATAGCGCTGTGCAGCGTTTTCTTGGGTAGGTTGCGCCACCTGCAGGCTGGCCTGGATATCTGCCACAGCTTGCGCATGGAACGCCATGAGCAACTGGGCACGTGTGCCAAAGTGGTGCTGCACCGCACCCTTGGTCACTTCGGCCACCTCAGCCACCGTACCAATAGACAACGGCAAACCTTGCGAAAGCAACTCCGCACAGGCATCCAGAATGCGCGCCTTGACGTGCTCGGGATCTTTGGGTCGATAGATTCCTAAATTCATGGCCGCACTTTACATTACGATCGTAATGTTTCTGCCTGAAAAGGGGTTTTCTGAACTTGAGCGGCCAGCAACTCCCCCTGATGAAACCAGCCCCAACTCCACAAAAAAGCGCTTCATTCAGAAGCGCTTTGAGAGTGACCGTACGGGTTTGCCGATCGCTTAGAAGCCCTTGAGCTGCCCCCACTCGGCAAACTCTGCCCGCGTAGCACGCATGGTGTTGATGGGCGCGCCCTTGTCCTCGTAGCCCAGCGCAATGCCAAAGGTCACCAAATAGCCTTCAGGCACGGCAATGTGCTGTTTGACCACTGCATCGTAGCGACGCCAGAAGCCTTGGGCACAGGTCGCCAGTCCTTCTTCGGTTGCGCGCAGCATGAAGGATTGCAGATAGATGCCTAAATCCATCCACTGCACAGGGCCCATGCGCTCTTCGGTGAACATGATGATGCCCACAGGTGCGCCAAAGAAGCTGGCGTTCTTCGCCAGCTGTTGCAAGCGGCCTGCCTTGTCTTCGCGAGGTACGCCAATGCTGGCATACAGGTCTTCGCCATTGGCAAACCGGCGGGTGCGGTAAGGCTCCCACAGGCTGGGCGGGTAGGACAGATGTTCCGGGTTTTCTTCCCCAGGCGTCTTGGCCACATCTGCCAGCATGGCCTGCAAAGCACTTCCTGTGATCGCGGCCACGCGCCAAGGCTGCATATTGCCGCCCGATGCGGCCAAAGCGGCGTCTTGCATCAATTGCTGCACCAGGTCCGCCGACGGAACTTGGGAGGTAAAAGCGCGCACAGAACGGCGTTCACGCAGGGCTTGGGACACATCCATGGATCGATTCCTTTGTCTCAAAAGCTAAGAAGATGTTTTGCGAAAGCCCCAAGCGTACAGGAGCTCTACCCCATGCAGCGCCACATTGGCGACGCTTTGTGCGCGATAGCGGTGATGCACCCCCCCTTCTTCTGGGCTTATTTTTTGGCCATGATTTCAGCCATTTCCTTTTGCTTGAGCTTCATAGTCATGGCTGTCAAAAACACCTTGAACATGACGCCACACACCAAGGCCGACACCGTGATGGCAAAAAACGTCGCGATGATCAAGTCCACGGCCAAATAGTTGCTAGTAATCAAACGGGGCTGGTAGATGAGCACTGCCGCTATCACCACCCAGTGGCTCATGCAATAAAAACAGTTGAACAAATAGCCCACCATGTGACCCAGCTTTTGGCTCCACGTGCGCAGCGGTGCAAACAGCTCCGTCATGGTGATGGTGTAAGAGATGCTGCTGGCGGCAATCGCAATGACGATGCACATCCACAGCGCACCGACGGCATCGTTAGAAAAAGAAATAGCCATGGTGTTGAGCCCAATAAACATTCAATTAAAAAATTGAATGATAGAGCAAATGCTATCTTTAAGCGCATGCACATTCACACACCAACGGCTGGGTCAAGCGCACTGGCCCACTTGGCAGACATCGCCAAAACTTTGGGCAACCCCCAGCGTTTGGTGCTGCTGGAGCACATGGCACAGGGCGAACTGGCGGTAGAACAACTGGCAGAGATGGCGCAACTGAGCATTGCCAACACCTCGCAGCACCTGCAAACGCTCAAACGGGCTGGCTTGGTCAGCGCGCGCAGGCAGGGCAAACACATGCTGTACCAGTTGGGTAACGGCCCATTGGCCGAGGTGCTGGCCGCCATGCGCAATTACGCAGAGTTTCAAAGGCACGCACTGCACCAGACCTTGTCTCAAGACTTTCAACCGCAGCAACTCGAGGCCATCACCATGGCCGAACTGCAACGCAGGATGCGTGAGCAAGCCATCACCTTGATCGATGTGCGCCCAGAAGCAGAGTTTGCTGCTGCCCACATTCCGGGTGCACTCAACATCCCCCTCACCAGCTTGCAGGCGCAAATGCAACAACTGCCCCAGCAGGGCATCGTGGCGTACTGCCGCGACCCGTACTGCATCTCTTCCACCCACGCTGTGGAGTTGCTGCTCACGCACGGCCTGCAAGCCCAGCGCTTGATTGGTGGCGTGCCCGAATGGGCGCAAACCGGTATGCCGGTGGCACACGGGCAAGAAAAAGCCCCTCAAGAGGGGCTGTAGTCATTACGGAAGCGGTAGATTGCAGGGCTTACTTACCCAGAATCTGGTCGATCTTGGCTTTCTCAAAGTGACCGCCACGCTCGCTCTCGCAAGGCACGCAATCTGCCTGGAGCTGGGCTGAGAGCTTTTCCACCGCCTGCCACAACAACTGCAACTGCTGCTCATGGGTGGCCGCGCCCTCGGCCAGGCCCTTCATGGCCTGGCTGATGGGGTCATCTTCCGTCACACCGTAAGCAGTGAAGCCCTTGGCCTGGTCTGCACAAGGCTCTGGCTTGCCTGCTGCGGCAGCAGCCACAGCTGCCGCGTTGGCGGCTTCCAGCGAAGGGGTAACGCCAGCAGCAGCTGGCCCCGTCTGTTCGCGCAACTCCGTCACATCCGCACTTTCGCCCTTCTTAGAAGGAATGATGCGCGCCGGAATACCCACTGCCGTTGCCCCTGCGGGCACGGGCTTGATGACCACGGCATTGGAGCCAATCTTGGCACCATCGCCCACCTCAAAACCACCCAACACCTTAGCGCCGGCCGAGACCACCACGTTTTTGCCCAGCGTGGGGTGGCGCTTGCTACCCTTGTACAAGGAGGTGCCGCCTAGCGTGACACCGTGGTAGATGGTGCAGCCATCGCCCACTACGGCAGTCTCGCCAATCACCACGCCCATGCCGTGGTCGATGAACACACGCTCGCCAATCGTGGCACCGGGGTGAATCTCAATACCCGTCAGCCAGCGACCAATGTGCGAGGTAAAACGCCCCAGCCATTTGAGGTTGTGCGTCCAGCACCAGTGCGCCGGAATGTGCCACCAGATCGCGTGCAGACCGGGGTAACAGGTGATGACCTCCCAGGTGCTACGCGCCGCAGGGTCGCGGTCAAGAATGCACTGGATGTCAGAACGCAGTCGGGAAAGCATCAGAGGCCGTCACTTGTTACAAAAGGGCTGCACAGTTTAGTGCTTTGGCGGCGAACTTTGCAGCATGGCTTTGGCGACACCGCGCAGGATGTGGATTTCCTCCTGCGTCAATTGCGCTCGGTTAAACATCTGATTCAGGCGTGGCATCAGCTTTTTGGGTGCTGCGGGGTCTAAAAAGCCAATGTGCGCCAGCGCCTGTTCCCAGTGGCCCAACATACCTGCCACCTGCTGCATATCGGCACGATCGGGCGGCGGCGTGTGTTCCACCACGGGAAAACCGCCCAGCGCTTCACGCCATTCATAGGCCAGCACTTGGATGGCTGCTCCCAAGTTCAGCGAACCAAACTGGGGGTTCGATGGAATCGACAGTGCCACATTGCAGCGGTACACGTCTTCGTTGGCCATGCCAAAGCGTTCGCAACCAAACATCAGGCCGATGCCCGTTTCACCGTGCACAGAGTCTGTTGCCGCAGGGTTTGAAGCCAAATCAGGCTCTAGCCCTTGTTCTGCATGCGCTTTTAGCTCACCTTTTATAAGCATTTCAAAATGCTGACGGGGCGTGCGCGTGGGCGGGCCAAAGTCACGCGGCGTCATGGCCGTGGCGCACAAATGGCTCAAGCCTTCGACGGCCTCTTCCACGGTTTCCACAATGCGGGCGTTGCTCAGCACATCCAAAGCACCGCTGGCGCGCTGGATGGTTTCTTCTTTGCGCAATACGTTGGCCC
>JAFAGF010000280.1 GCA_023422975.1 Pseudomonadota bacterium | reverse complement strand
GTGCGGTCATTGGCAGAGCGCAGGCGGCGGCAGATGGACAGGCCATCTTCACCGGGCATCATCAAATCCAGCACGATGAGATCGACGGTTTCGCGCAGCAAGATGCGGTTGAGCGCCTTGCCATCCTCGGCAATCATGACCTCGAAGCCTTCCTGGGTCAGGTAGCGGCGCAGCAAGTCGCGGATACGTGCGTCGTCATCGACCACCAAGATTTTGTCGGTGCGATTGTTGTTGGTTGTGACCATGGATTCACCCCTTGTCCAATTTGTAACAGAGCCAATTCTGACCAGCTTGGCGCGAAAAATTCCCGTTTTAGCGCAGGTTTGACACAGTGTTACATGTCTTGCCAAAAATAGGGAAATGTCTGGCATGCTGTGCGGGCCTCGTCTGGCATGCTTTGCGTGGTTTTTGTAAGTATTTGAGCGTGTTATACCGAGAAAGGAATTCTGAGATGCAATTTCACCGCAAGAGCGCACAATTTTTGCGCCATTCCTTCGGCATGGGGCTGGTGCTTGTTGGCGCCATGACCAGCGTGGGGGTTGTGCATGCACAGGCGCCTGAAGTGCTGCGCAATGTGGTGCAGCTTTCGGCCTCGGGGCAAGTGGAGGTCAGTCAAGACTGGCTGCAAATGAACCTGTCCGCCACACGCGACGGCAATGATGCCGCTGCGGTACAAAAACAACTGCAGCAGGTGGTCGATGCCGCCATGCGCAGTTTGAAGCCCCAGGCCAGCGGGCAATCCATGCAGGTGCGCAGTGGTAGTTTTGGTGTCTACCCCCGCCATGGCAATGACGGCAAGATCAAGGGCTGGCAAGGCCGTGCAGAGATCGTGGTGGAGGGCAAAGACTTTGCGCGCATCAGCGAAGCAGCGGCCCAAGTGAAGGACATGACGGTGTCCAGCATGGGATTTGGCCTGTCGCGCGAAGGGCGTGAGAAAGTGCAAGAGCAGGCCCAAAGCCAGGCGATTGAAAGCTTCAAGCAACGCGCCAGCACGCTGGCCAAGCAATTTGGTTTTGGCAGCTACACCTTGCGCGAGGTGAGTGTGAACAGCCAGGACGGTTTCTATGCGCCCCGCATGCAGCGTGCCAATGTGGCGATGGCTGCATCGGCCAAAATGGAAATGGCGGATCCGGTGCCTGTTGAAGCGGGTAAGGAGCAGGTGACGGTGAATGTCTCAGGTTCCGTGCAGCTTCAATAAAAATAGCTGCTTGCGCTGGATGGTATTGCGCTAGAAGGTAAAAAGCCTCTGAAGTTTTCAGAGGCTTTTTGGTGTGTGGCGGGTGCAGGCGTTTACTGTGCGGCCCAGCCGCCGTCCATGTTCCATGCTACGCCGCGCACGTTATTGGCCGCGGCAGAGCAGAAAAATACGGCCAGCTCGCCCAGCTCTTGCGGCGTGGTGAATTGCATGGATGGCTCTTTCTCTCCCAGCAGTTGCTTGGTGGCGGCTTCAATGCTGATGTTTTGTGCAACTGCTTTGGCATCCACCTGTTTTTGCACCAGCGGCGTCAGCACCCAGCCTGGGCAGATCGCATTGCAGGTTACGCCGGTGGTGGCATTTTCGAGGGCGGTAACTTTGGTCAGCCCCACAATGCCGTGCTTGGCAGCGACGTAGGCGGATTTCTGGGCAGATCCCACCAAGCCGTGCACGGATGCCACATTGATGATGCGGCCCCAATTGGCTTTTTGCATGGCAGGCAGCGCCAAGCGGGTGGTGTGGAAAGCGCTGGAGAGGTTGATAGCCAAGATGGCATCCCATTTCTCTACCGGGAAGTCTTCCACGGCTGCAACGTGCTGAATGCCTGCGTTGTTCACGACGATATCAATGCGCCCGAAGCGCTGAGCCCCAAAGGCCATCATGGCTTCAATTTCGGCAGCTTGGCTCATGTCGGCACCGTGGTAGTCCACGGTAATCCCGTGGGCTTGACCGGCGGCTGCCACCTGAGATTTGGCCGCTTCCACATCGCCAAAGCCATTGAGCAAAATGTTTGCGCCTTGCGCCGCCAAGGCTTGGGCAATGCCTAGGCCAATGCCGCTGGTGGAGCCGGTAACTAATGCTGTTTTGCCCTTGAGCATCTCAATGCCTCCGCTGAAATATGAATTAGGATGGGATTGGCTCATTATCAAACGGGAAGATGAGGTTGCCCACCCATGATTGAACCTACGCTGAACTACGTAACATGCCCGGGCGCAGCCCTGAATGGTGACGCAGTGCACCGGATGGCTTATTGGGAATGGAACCAAACGGGCAACCCCTGGCACCCGCATGTGATTGTGTGTGTGCACGGGCTGACGCGGCAGGGGCGTGATTTTGATGTGCTTGCCAAGGCGTTGAGTGCGCATGCGCGTGTGATTTGCCCTGACGTGGTAGGCCGTGGATACAGCGACTGGCTGGCTGAGCCGATGCACTATGGGGTGCCGCAGTACACGCTGGATATGGTGGCTTTGTTGCAGCAGGTGCATCACGCGGCACCGATGCAAGTGCTGGATTGGGTGGGTACCAGCATGGGCGGGTTGATTGGCATGAGTGTGGCAGGCAACCCCGCATTGACGCTGCCAGTGCCGGTGCGCAAACTGCTGCTCAATGACGTGGGGCCTGCGTTGGAGTGGCCTGCCTTGCAGCGCATTGCTGCCTATGTGGGAAAGCCTGCGCACTTTGAGGCATTGCAACAAGCTGCAGATGCTTTGCAAGTATTGTCGGCAGGGTTTGGTCCTCATACGGCTCAAGCATGGCTGGAACTCAGCCGACCCATGGTGCGTCCTGCGCAAGGCGGTGGCTTGCGGCTGCACTATGACCCCGCGATTGCCCAGCCCATGCAAGGCATGACGCAGGAGCAATCGGCGCGTGGTGCAGAGGTTTTGTGGTCGCTGTATGACGCTATTCGGGCCCAAACTTTGCTTGTTCGTGGTGCACAGTCAGATTTGATTACACAAAACACAGCACGAGCCATGCAGCAGCGTGGACCTCTTGCACAATGGATAGACCTTGAAGGTGTGGGGCATGCCCCCACCTTTGTGGCGGATGACCAAGTGGCCATCGCACGGAATTTCTTGTTGGGTGATGAATGAAAAAAAAACAAAAGACCCTGTTGCCTAAGCCAAGCGCTGCTTGGCAGCGCGCTTGTGCATGGGGGCTTGTATGCGCAGCGTGACATCCTTGCCCCCAACAACTGGTGAAGATGGGGTCGTACCCACAGGGCTGAGAGCGGTGGCAGGCAACGTGGAAATGCCGCATTTGCTGGCGGCCACAGCAGGCAATATTCCGGACCAGGTCGATGCCTTGCGCCGAGCACGCGCGTTTGCCGAGCCTTTGCTGGTCGGGGAAGAGTTGTCTTCGGGTGAAAACACCTTGGCCCACGCCGATGCCACTGCGGCTATCTTGCAGGGCATCGGGGGGTCTGAAGCCATGCAGGCCGCGTGCTATTTGGTGTATGCCAGCATGCACTTGAACAAGCCGTTGGAAGTGCTGACCAAGGCGTTTGGCCCCAACTTTGCCGAGCTGGCGGTTGAGACCACCAAGCTCATGCATTTTCAGCAGCAGGCGCGCAGTGCAGATGCC
>JAFAGF010000200.1 GCA_023422975.1 Pseudomonadota bacterium | reverse complement strand
GCAGTTGCAGCTTTTGCCAAGACGCTCAGCGATGCGGGTATTGTGACCACAGTACGCAAGACCCGCGGAGATGACATTGATGCGGCATGTGGTCAGCTGGCGGGCGATGTGAAAGACCGAACCCGTGCGGCAGAGCGCATGGCAAAGCAACGTACCATACCGCTGACACCTATTTCCTAACGGTTCTATCTATAGCAAGGATGTGCATGCCAACACCATTCGGTCCCATGAAGCAGTTATTGAGCAAAGCCCGTTGGGCTATGGGTGGGGTGGTAGCGGCATGCGTGCTGGCGGGTTGTACTGCCACAGGCGCTGCAGTGGCGCCGGAGGCTATTCCTGGCTCGGCAGCTGAGGTAGAGGTACACCGGCTGGCCAAAACTCGGTTGCAATTGGCTGCCCTGCATTTTGAAGAGGGGCGTGCAGAAGTCGCCTTGGGCGAAGTGGCGCAGGCCTTGCAGGCGTATCCCCGTTATGTGGATGCGTATAACCTCAAGGGCTGGATTCACATGAGCTTGCAAGACTATAAAGCTGCCAACGAGAGCTTTGTGCAAGCACTGGCATTGCGACCCGGCGACGCAGATACGCTGTACAACCTGGGGTGGCTGCAGTGCCAGCAAAAACAATTTGCCTTGGCTGAGCGCAATTTGGATGCGGCCTTGGCCGCTCCGCGCACCAGTGGGCAATCGGTCGCGCGGATCTGGTTGGCCAAGGGTGTGTGCCTGCAGCAAGCGGGCAAATCAGAGGATGCATTACAGGCCCTCGAAAAAGCGCACGAAATAGAACCGGGCAACCCCGCAGTTGCCTACAATTTTGCAAATGCACTGCATGCTCAGGGGAATGCCGAGCGTGCACGTTTTTATGTGCGTCGTATCAATAATGGGCAATGGGCTTCTGCGCAATCGCTTTGGTTAGGTATCAAGGTAGAGCGAAGCCTGGGTGACCGCATTGCAATGCGGCAGTTGGCAGATCAATTACATAAGCGATTCCCTGATTCCAAGGAATGGCAACGGTTCGAGCGGGGAGCTTTTGATGACTGAGGTGGTAGTGGATAGCGCGGATCAACAGAGCAGCAACAACGCAACAACGCAGCCGGTCATCGGTGGAGCGGGTCTGTTGCTGCGCCAAGCGCGCGAGCAGCAGCACATGTCGGTGCAGGCGCTGGCATCAACGCTGAAAGTTCCTGTCTACAAGCTGCAGGCTCTGGAAGAAGACCGCTGGGATGTGCTGACGGACTCGGTGTTCACCCGCTCTTTGGCATTGAGTGTGTGCCGTTTGCTGCACATTCCGGCCGAGCCTGTATTGGCCGGCTTGCCCAAGCATGAGGCTGCCAAGCTGGCCTCTAACCCGGAAGGTATTAACGCGCCTTTTAAAGAGAAAACCTTGCGCTCGTTGATGTCGTCATCTCAAGATAGCGGCTCTGGCAATGCGGTCAAAGTGGTGGCGGCATTGTTGATTGCCGTAGCTGGCGGTGCAGGTTTGTATTTTGTGCCCCAATGGCAAGCAGGCGAAGAGGCAGAAGTTGCCGCAGCCGCGGGCGATGGCGCAGAGCAAGAGCCCTTGTTTATGCCCCAGTTGCAAACAGCACCTGAGGCACCTGAGGCAGAGGCTGCCGAAGCCCAACCCGAAGGCACCGCGTCTGTCGCAGTATCACCTGCGGATACTGCTGCAGTGAAGCCAGAAGCAGTGGTTGCAGCGGTGGACGCCGCCAAACCAGTCGCTGAAACATCACCTGCAGCAGCAGAGGCGGTTGCGAAACCTGCTGCAACAGCGAATGGGCGTGTGTTGCGCTTTACAGCAAGCGGCGAGACGTGGGTGCAAGTTCGCGATGCCCAACAACAGGTCGTGATGGAAAAAATTTTGAAGGCTGGCGATGTCTATGAAGAGGCAGCCGCTGGACGACCGCTTCAGGTTGTGGTGGGCAATGCCGGTGCCACAACGCTGGAGATTGATGGAGTTGCAATGGATTTGGCCGCTTCGGCCAAAAACAATGTGGCCCGACTCGAGGTGAAGTAACAAGTGTCTGACAACACATTCCAGGCGTCGCCCATCGCGATCGCCGCGCCCCTGCCCCGAAAGAGCCGCCAGGCCCGTGTGGCGTGGCGCAACAACGTGGTAACCGTAGGTGGCGACGCGCCCGTGCGCGTGCAGTCCATGACCAATACCGACACCGTGGAAGCGGTGGAAACCGCCATTCAGGTGCGTCAGCTGGCACAGGCTGGCTCCGAGATGGTGCGCATTACGGTGAATACGCCAGAGGCCGCCGCTGCGGTGCCTTATATCCGTGAGCAGCTCGACAAAATGGGCGAGTATGTGCCGCTGGTGGGTGACTTCCACTACAACGGCCACCGCCTGCTGACCGACTACCCCGAGTGTGCGCAAGCACTGTCCAAATACCGCATCAACCCTGGCAACGTGGGTAAGGGTGACAAAAAGGATAAGCAGTTCGGTCAGATGATCGAGATTGCAGCCAAGTACGACAAGGCCGTGCGCATTGGTGTGAACTGGGGCTCGCTCGACCAGGAAATCATGGCCGAGCTGATGGACCAGAACTCCCAGCGTGCCAAGCCTTGGGAAACGCGCCAAGTGATGTACGAGGCGCTGATCACTTCGGCCATTACTTCGGCAGAGCTGGCCAAGAACATCGGCTTGAACCCCGACAACATCATCTTGTCGTGCAAGGTCAGCGGTGTGCAGGATTTGATTTCGGTTTACCGCGAGTTGGCGCGCCGTTGTGATTACGCGCTGCACCTGGGCCTGACCGAAGCCGGTATGGCCACCAAGGGTACGGTGGCCTCCACAGCTGCTCTGGCTGTGCTGTTGCAAGAGGGCATTGGCGACACCATTCGCGTTTCGCTCACGCCTCAGCCGGGCGAAGCTCGTACCCAAGAAGTGGTGGTGGCTTCCGAAATTTTGCAAAGCCTGGGTCTGCGCGTGTTTGTGCCCAGCGTGACGGCATGCCCCGGTTGCGGTCGCACCACCAGCACGACCTTCCAAGAACTGGCCAAGCAAATTGACGATTACCTGCGCGGTCAAATGCCCGTGTGGCGCATGCAATATCCCGGCGTGGAAGCCATGAAGGTGGCGGTGATGGGCTGCATTGTGAATGGTCCCGGTGAGAGCAAGCACGCCGACATCGGCATCAGCCTGCCCGGGAATGGCGAGGCACCTGCAGCGCCCGTG
Organism: Pseudomonadota bacterium; assembly: GCA_023422975.1. Lineage (GTDB taxonomy): Bacteria > Pseudomonadota > Gammaproteobacteria > Burkholderiales > Burkholderiaceae_C > Comamonas. The sequence goes on along the minus strand of JAFAGF010000200.1, from coordinate 20,468 downwards.
TTCATTGATGGTGAAAAAGCCATGACATTGCGCGGCGAAGGCATTGCAACCGAGTTCCAAGGCATTGTGGAGTCTTATGTGCGACGCCGCTGGGGTGCCGGGGCTTAATTAAAACAATAGCTGTTGGCGCTAGTGATTCAATGCTTTGCGGTATAAAAGTATTTGAAACTGGCGTTAAATAAGCGCAAGCAGCTCTTCTTTTTTGCAAGGGCTGCACTTTAGGTGAGATCTGAGAAGTGGCAAAGACCGAAAAACTCTCCGCCGTCAAAGGCATGAACGACATCCTTCCCGGCGAGTCCGCCCGCTGGGAGTGGTTGGAAGCGCAGGTGCGCGATCTGATGGGGCGCTTTGCCTACCGCAACGTGCGCACCCCCATCGTCGAGCACACGCAGCTGTTTGTGCGCGGCATTGGCGAGGTGACGGACATTGTGGAAAAGGAGATGTACTCCTTTGAAGACAAGCTCAATGGCGAGCGCCTGACGCTGCGCCCTGAGGGCACTGCCAGCCTGGTGCGCGCCACCATCGAAAACAATCTGCTGTACGACGGTGGCAAGCGCATGTGGTACATCGGCCCCATGTTCCGCCATGAGCGTCCACAGCGTGGTCGCTATCGCCAGTTCCACCAAATTGGCGCCGAAGCCCTGGGCTTTGCCGGCCCTGATGTGGATGCCGAGCTGATCTTGCTGGCTGTGGCGCTGTGGAAGCGCCTGGGCCTGACCCAGTGGCGTCTGGAAATCAACAGCCTGGGCCAGCCCGAAGAGCGACAGGCCCACCGCGCGGCGTTGATTGCCTACTTGGAGCAGCACACCGAGGTGATGGACGAAGAGGCCAAGCGCCGTATGTACAGTAACCCGCTGCGCGTGCTGGACACCAAGAACCCGGCGATGCAGGAGATGGTCAATGCAGCGCCCAAGCTGCTGGATTACCTGGGCGAAGCTTCGCTGGCGCACTTTGACGGCCTCAAGGCCATCTTGGACGCCAATGGCGTGCCGTGGACGGTCAACCCCCGTCTGGTGCGAGGCCTGGACTACTACAACCTCAGCGTGTTCGAGTTCGTGACGGACCTGCTGGGCTCGCAAGGCACCATCTGCGCCGGTGGCCGCTACGACTACCTGATTGAGCAGGTGGGCGGCAAGCCTGCGCCTGCTGTGGGTTGGGCGCTGGGTGTGGAGCGTGTGCTGGAGCTGGTCAAAGAGCTGGGTACGGAGATTCCGCAGCCGCAGCTGGATGCCTATGCCATCGTCCCTGATGCCACTGCCATGCCTGTGGTGCTGCGCACCCTGACGCAGCTGCGTGAAGCCGGCGTGTGCGTGCAAATGCACACCGTAGGGGCAGAGGGTATGGGTTCAATGAAGTCGCAGTTCAAAAAAGCCGACGCATCGGGCGCGCATTTTGCGCTGATTTTCGGTGGTGATGAACTGGCCCAAGGCAAGGTGACGGTCAAATCGCTGCGCGACGGACAAGGCGGTGCGCAAGTGCTGCAATTGCTCGAAGAAGTGCCTGCGTGGGCGCACACCCTACAATCGAACGCTTAATTTGTAACGACACCAGATATGGCAACGCATCTCGACCTCGAAGAACAAGAGCAACTTGATCAGATTAAGCACTTCTGGAACAAGTGGGGCACCCCCATCACAGGCGTTGCCGTGGTGGTGATGGCTGGCTTTGCTGGCTGGAACGGCTGGCAATTTTGGCAACAGCGCCAGGCGCTGCAGGCTTCGGCGCTGGCCGATGTGGTGGCAGTGGCCGTCGAAAGCGGTGATCAGGCCCGCGTTGCCCAGGCTTTTGACGCTGTGAAGGCCGATTACAAAGGTACTTTGCAAGCGGGTCATGCAGCTTTGCTGGTGGCGCAATCTGCGGTCAATACCGGCAAGTTGGAAGAAGCCAAGTCCGCTTTGCAGTGGGCGGTCGACAACACCAAGGATGAGGGCTACCAAGCCACGGCCAAGTTGCGTTTGGCCGCAGTGCTGATGGAAGAAAAAGACTTGGATGCTGCAGCAGCGCTGCTGCGCACCAGCTTCCCGGTGGAATTCAAGGGGCTGGCTGCGGATCGCTTGGGCGATGTGCTGCAGTTGCAAGGCAAAAACAATGAAGCAGTCGCTGCCTACCAAGAGGCATGGAAACTGCTTGATCCGCAGGTGGATTACCGAGCGTTGGTGGGCTTTAAGCTCAACGCATTGGGCGTAGCAACTTCGGAAACTGGCTCGGCGAATTCGACGGAGACAACTAAGTGAATCACAGCGCACAACAACATCAAGGTTCTCGTTTTTGGATGACTGCTCAACGCACCGTGCTGGCCGCAGCTTTGGTGACGGCCTTGGGCGGTTGTGCGTGGTTTGGCTCGAGCAAGGCGCCTAAGCCTGCCGAGTTGGGTCCTAATGTGGTGAATCTGCCCGTGCGCCAAGCTTGGAAGCTCAGTATTCCGGCGGTGAAAGATGCCAGCATCCGCGCCCAAGTACAAGGCGACACCGTGGTGGTTGCTTCGGCAGACGGTACGGTGGTGAGCCTGAATGCCGCCAATGGCCGTGAAAACTGGCGTGCCCAGGCTGGCAAGAGCCTGCAAACTGGTGTGGGCGCAGATGGCCGCATGGCTGCGGTGGTCACCACGGGCAATGAGCTGGTTATGCTGGAAGCGGGCAGCAAGTTGTGGAGTAAAACGCTGGGCGCTTCCGCCTTCACAGCGCCTTTGGTGGCTGGAGGGCGCGTGTTTGTGCTGACGGCAGACCGCGCTGTGACGGCTTTTGATGCCCAAAATGGTGCCCACCTGTGGACGCAGCGCCGTGATGGTGAGCCATTGGTGCTGCGCCAGCAGGGGGTTTTGATGCCTTACGGCAATACGTTGCTGGCAGGGTTGTCGGGCCGTTTGGTGGCTTTTAACCCTGATAACGGCAACGTGGAGTGGGAGGCGCCTTTGGCTTCTCCGCGTGGCACCAATGATGTGGAGCGCTTGGTGGATTTGGTTGGCCCGGCCGCGCGCGTGGGCAACGCGGTCTGCGCCCGAGCTTTCCAGTCTTCAGTAGGCTGCGTGGACGCCAATGTGGGGCGTACCGGTTGGGCACAAACTGCCAAGGGTGCAGTGGGAATTGCTGCAGATGCAGAGTATGTGTTTGGAACCGAAAGCAACGGCATTGTTCAAGCGTGGAATATGGCTGACGGTGAAAAGCGCTGGTCGGTAGATCGTTTCCAGCATCGCAAGTTGACCGCACCGCTGGTGCTGGGTCGTGCGGTGGTGACAGCCGACGAGTCCGGCTTGGTGCACCTGCTGTCCAAAAAGGATGGCTCGCACTTGAATCGACTCACAACAGATAGCACTGGTGTAGCTGTGGCACCAGTAGTGGCCGCCGATACTTTGGTGGTCGTGACGCGTGGCGGTGGCATTTACGGCTTCCGCCCGGATTGACAAAAAATTTCGAATGAAGCCAGTTATTGCCCTTGTTGGGCGGCCCAATGTGGGCAAATCCACTTTGTTTAACCGACTGACAAAGTCGCGTGACGCCATCGTCGCCGACTTTGCAGGGCTGACGCGTGATCGTCACTATGGCCAAGGTAAGCAAGGTAAGCACGAATACATCGTGATCGACACCGGTGGCTTTGAGCCTGATGCATCCAAGGGCATCTTCAAAGAGATGGCCAAGCAAACGCGCCAGGCCGTGGCTGAAGCCGATGTGGTGGTGTTTGTGGTGGATGCACGCGATGGCTTGTCGGCACAAGACCATGACATCGGCAATTACCTGCGTCGCTTAGGTAAGCCTTGTGTGCTGGTGGCCAACAAGGCTGAAGGCATGAAGGCGGGCACGCAACTGGCGGAATTTTATGAGCTGGGGCTGGGAGAGGTCTACCCGGTTTCCGCCGCGCATGGTCAGGGTGTGCGTGGACTGATTGATCTGGCGCTGGAGCCATTGAATCTGGCCGACCCTGACGAAGAAACCATTGAAGATGTTGAGGCGCGCCCTGTGCGTCTGGCATTGGCTGGTCGCCCTAATGCGGGCAAGTCCACGCTGATCAATACATGGCTGGGTGAAGAGCGACTGGTGGCGTTTGATATGCCCGGTACAACGCGTGACGCGATCTCTGTGCCGTTTGAGCGCAATGGCCAAAAATTTGAGCTGATTGATACCGCCGGCCTGCGTCGCAAAGGCCGGGTGTTTGAAGCCATTGAGAAGTTCTCTGTGGTCAAAACGCTGCAGGCCATTGAAGATGCCAACGTGGTGCTGCTGCTGATTGATGCCACAGAAGGTGTGACAGACCAAGATGCACACATCGCAGGCTATGTGCTGGAGAGCGGCCGCGCTGTGGTGGTTGCGGTCAATAAGTGGGATGCGGTAGATGACTACCAGCGTCAAATGGTGGAGCGAGCGATTGAAACCCGCTTGGGCTTTCTGAAGTTTGCTGCGCTGCACTTTATTTCTGCTACTAAGCGCCAAGGCTTGGGGCCACTTTGGGCGTCCATCGTGCAAGCGCACAAGGCTGCCACCTGCAAGATGCCGACCCCAGTGCTCACACGGGTACTCATGGAGGCCGTGCAGTATCAAACACCTAAGAAGGTGGGGGCTTACCGCCCCAAGCCGCGTTATGCGCACCAAGGCGGTATGAATCCTCCGGTGATTGTGGTTCACGGAAATTCTGTGGAACACATCACCGACGCTTACAAGCGCTTCTTGGAAGGGCGTTTCCGCAAAGAGTTTGACTTGGTGGGAACACCCTTGCGGATTGAGTTCAAGACTTCCCACAATCCCTATACCGACTAAGGTGGGAAGCCATCATCACGGCGTTGGAGTGAGCGAATCCCTGCAGGGACAAGGGCACAAAAGACGCTGTGGTAAGGTGTCGGTTTACAACAACATTTCCGAACACGGAGAATATCGTGAGCAATAAAGGCCAACTCCTTCAAGATCCTTTTCTGAATGCACTGCGTCGTGAGCATGTGCCAGTCTCCATTTATTTGGTGAATGGCATCAAGCTGCAGGGTCAGATTGAGTCTTTTGACCAGTACGTGGTGCTGCTGCGCAACACAGTGACGCAAATGGTCTACAAGCATGCCATCTCAACCATCGTTCCCGGACGCGCGGTGAATTTCAACATGGCAGATAGCAACGAGAACGAGGCACCTGCCGCTTGAACTTGTTGACTTATCCCTTCCCTGCGCAGCAGCGCAGGGCAGGGGAGGTGCTGGCATGAGCGCAAACGCCACATCTTCCCCTAACACCGCCACACCCGTTGTCTTGGTTGGTGTTGACTTCGGACTTCCACATTTTGACAGCGAGCTTGAGGAATTAGGCTTGTTGGCACAAACCGCTGGTTTGAATCCGGTTGCGCGAATCACCTGCAAGCGAAAAGCACCTGATGCGGCCTTGTTTGTCGGCAGTGGCAAAGCGGATGAAATTCGCATGCTTGCGCAAATGCACGGCGCACAAGAAGTTCTGTTTGACCAAGCACTAAGTCCTGCACAGCAGCGCAATCTTGAGCGCCATTTGGAGATGCCTGTCAACGACCGAACGTTGTTGATTTTGGAGATCTTTGCGCAGCGCGCCCGCAGTCATGAAGGCAAGTTGCAGGTTGAGTTGGCAAGGCTGCAGTACGTCAGTACGCGTCTGGTACGCCGATGGACCCACTTGGAGCGTCAAATGGGTGGTATTGGCGGTCGTGGTGGGCCTGGTGAAAAGCAGATTGAGCTAGACCGCCGCATGATTGCCGATGCCATCAAGCGCACCAAAGACAAGCTGCAAAAAGTGAAAAAGCAGCGCCAGACGCAGCGCCGTCAGCGCGAGCGTCGAGATGTGTTCAACATCTCTTTGGTGGGCTATACCAATGCAGGTAAATCGACGCTGTTCAACGCTTTGGTAAAGGCGCGCGCCTATGCCGCAGACCAGCTGTTTGCGACGCTGGATACCACGACACGCCAGTTGTATTTGAGTGAAGCTGGGTTGTCCGTTTCGCTGTCAGATACTGTGGGGTTCATTCGTGATTTGCCGCACGGGCTTGTGGATGCCTTCCAAGCAACTCTGCAAGAAGCAGTCGATGCCGACTTGCTGCTGCATGTTGTGGATGCATCGAATGAAACTTTCCCTGAGCAGATGGATCAAGTGCGCAGGGTGCTGGGTGAAATCGATGCCTTGGGTGTTCCGCAGGTGTTGGTTTTCAATAAGCTTGATGCATTGCCGCAAGGCCGAATGCCTGCGGCATTGCAAGATACTTACGAGGTGGATGGGGTGGAAGTGCCTCGTGTTTTCGTAAGTGCGCGTAGCGGTGAAGGATTGCCGCAATTGCGTCAAATCTTGGCAGGTGCGGCATTGGCTGCGCGTAATAAGCCCGACGAAGGGGGCATACAAGTCGGTGAGGATGGTCTACTGTCCGAATCAATGCCCCCTGAAGACTACGACGATTGAGCAAAGTGCCTACCCAACATTTCGGCACAATGCCAAATGGTTCATAGCAATACCAATTGAGACTTTTCGCATGAATTTCCTGAATCGTGCCCCACGCTGGGCAGTGCTGCCAGAACGCTTGCGGGGAATGTTCAACTTGAATGATCCCCGCTGGGGGCGTGGAGAGGACAACAATGCAGGGGAGGGCGAGCAGCGCCCGGATTCTGATCGTCCTACGCCACCGCCTTCTTCTCACCATCAGCCACCTCGCGGGCAAAACAACCAAGCAGGGCAACCCCCAGATTTGGATGAACTGTGGCGCGACCTCAATCGCAAGCTGTCAGGCTTGTTTGGGGGTAAGCCACCGCAAGGTCCTCGAGGTGGCAGCGGTGCCCAGCCTCCAGAGATGAAGGGTGCGGGCATTGGGGTGGGTGTGATTGCTGGCATAGCCGTGTTGATCTGGTTGGGCACAGGTTTTTTTATTGTGCAAGAAGGCCAGCAGGCAGTAATTACGCAGTTTGGCAAGTACCACTCAACGGTGGGTGCTGGCTTTAACTGGCGCGTGCCCTATCCCATTCAAAACCATGAATTGGTGTACGTTTCGCAAATTCGTTCGGTGGATGTAGGACGTGACACCATCATCAAGAGCACAGGCTTGCGAGAGTCTGCCATGCTCACTGAAGACGAGAACATTGTTGAAATCAAGTTTGCAGTGCAATACCGCTTGAGTGACGCACGGGCTTGGTTGTTTGAAAGCAAAAACCCTGACGTTGCCGTGGTTCAGGCTGCCGAGACTGCGGTGCGTGAAGTTGTGGGCAAGATGAAGATGGATACAGCGCTGGCGGAAGAGCGCGACCAGATTGCTCCTCGTGTACGCGATTTGATGCAAACCATTTTGGATCGCTACAAAGTGGGGGTCGAGGTCGTGGGCATCAATATGCAGCAAGGCGGTGTTCGCCCGCCCGAGCAAGTGCAGGCTGCGTTTGACGACGTGCTGAAGGCCGGGCAAGAGCGTGAACGTGCCAAGAACGAAGCACAGGCGTATGCCAATGATGTGATCCCGCGTGCCACTGGTACGGCAGCACGTTTGAAGGAGGAGGCGGAAGCCTACCGCGAACGGATTGCTGCACAAGCCCAAGGTGATGCACAGCGCTTTAGCTCGCTGCTGGCGGAGTACAAGAAGGCGCCGCAAGTCACGCGTGATCGTCTGTATACGGAAGCTATGCAGGAGGTTTACAGCAACGTGACCAAGGTGCTGGTTGATTCGCGCCAAGGCTCGAATTTGCTGTATTTGCCGCTGGACAAAATCATGCAAAGCGCTGGTGCTGCTCCTCAGGCAGCGACTGATGCAGCTGCCCGTGCGCAGTCACAAAATGCCGTGACTGTGGTACCTGCAACCCCTGTTGACTCTCGCGTCCGTGATGCAAACCGTTCGCGCGAGCGTGATTCGCGCTGAGGAGATCTGTTGTGAACAGAGTTGGATTTATTGCCTCTAGCTTGTTGGTGGTGCTGGCGCTGCTGAGCTCGATGCTCTTTGTGGTGGATCAGCGCCAGTTTGGTGTGGTCTACGCTTTGGGGCAAATCAAGACCGTGATTACTGAGCCGGGCCTGAACTTCAAGCTCCCTCCCCCATTTCAAAATGTGCGCTACATCGACAAGCGCTTGCTGACCCTTGACAGCACTGATACCGAGCCGATGCTGACTGCGGAGAAGCAGCGTGTTGTGATTGACTGGTATGTGCGCTGGCGTATCAGCGACCCATCGGAGTACATCCGGAATGTGGGTCTGGATGAAAGCGCAGGTGCCATGCAACTCAATCGTGTGGTGCGTAATGCCTTCCAAGAAGAAGTCAATAAGCGCACCGTGCGTGAGCTGCTTTCAAGCAAGCGCGATACCCTCATGGCTGACGTGAAGGATGAAGTGCTGAAAGCGGTGACAGGTGGCTCTGGTGGCAAGCACTGGGGGATTGATGTGGTGGACGTGCGTATTACCCGTGTCGACTATGCTGAAACCATTACAGAGTCTGTGTACCGGCGGATGGAGGCAGAGCGCAAGCGTGTGGCCAACGAGTTGCGCTCTACTGGCGCAGCAGAGGGTGAAAAGATCCGTGCGGAAGCTGATCGCCAACGCGAAGTGACCGTGGCTAATGCCTACCGTGATGCACAGATCATCAAGGGTGAAGGCGATGCCACAGCGGCCAAGACCTATGCGGAATCGTTTGGACAGGATCCGCAGTTTGCGAAGTTCTACCGCAGCCTAGATGCCTACAAGGCCAGCTTTGCCAACAAGAGTGACGTGATGTTGGTCGACCCCAGCAGCTCTGACTTCTTTAAGTCCTATCGCAGCAGTGGGTCTGGCAACTAAGTTGACTTAGCCTCCTGGATGCTCTCAGGCCAAGGTAAGCTCACCGCCATGGAAACAGAAATTTCTTGGTGGGCTGCCTTGGCCTTAGTTTTGGTTCTTGAGGGTCTTTTCCCTTTCATTTCTCCCAAGGGTTGGAGAGAGATGTTTACACAGCTTCTGGCCCTGCGTGACGGCCAGATACGCTTCATAGGCCTGTTCTGTATCGCAGTCGGACTGGCTTTGCTGTGGTGGCTGAAATAACGTGCCTTGTGTCTAGGCCTTAGGCCTTTTTTAGGGCAACGCTGCGATAGCCGATAGAATCACGTTTTTAACAGCCTCCCCCTTTTTTCCATGTCCGCTTGGGTCCTGCCGGATCACATCGCCGATGTGCTGCCCTCTGAGGCACGTCACATCGAAGAGTTGCGTCGAGGTTTGCTCGATACGGCACGCAGCTATGGGTATGAGTTGGTCATGCCTCCGCTCTTGGAGTATCTGGAGTCTTTGCTCACCGGTACTGGTGAAGCACTGAATCTGCAGACTTTCAAGTTGGTTGACCAGATTTCTGGACGTTCTTTGGGTTTGCGTGCGGACATGACGCAGCAGGTGGCACGTATTGATGCGCATTTGCTCAATCGCGCTGGCGTCACACGTCTGTGCTATTGCGGTCCTGTGCTGCATGCAGCGCCAGACCGTCCGCGTGCCACGCGAGAGCCTTTGCAGTTCGGTGCGGAAATCTATGGTCATGCCGGCCCTGAAGCCGATGTCGAAGCATTGAGCCTGGCACTGGCCTGTGTGCAAGGTGCTGGACTTGCCGGATTTACCGTGGACTTGGGGGATGTGCGCATTGCACGCAGTTTGATGGCAGGGGTGATGCTGGATGCCAGCATCTTGCAAAAAGTGCACGCCGCACTGGCAGCCAAAGATGCGACAGAGCTGGCATCTTTGACCAAAAACTTCCCGCAAGCATCTCGCGAAGGGCTGCTGGCTTTGCTGCAACTTTACGGCGATGTCAGCGTGCTGAATGAGGCGGAAAAAGTGCTGGCAAACATTCCAGGCGCACAGCATGTGCTGCAGCACTTGAAGTGGTTTGCCGCACAGTTCCCCCAAGCGAATGTGACATTCGATTTGGCGGATGTTCGTGGCTATTCTTACTACAGCGGCACACGCTTTGCCGTTTACGTCCCCGGTGCCAGCGATGCGTTGGTGCGTGGCGGGCGTTATGACGAAGTGGGTGCTGTGTTTGGACGCAACCGCCCTGCGGCGGGCTTCTCACTGGACATCAAGCAGTTGGTGTCGGTGGTGCCATCGCGTCCGCTGCGTGCGGCCATTCGCGCTCCCTGGGGTAGCGATACACAGCTGAGTTCCGCCATTGCGCAATTGCGTGCGCAAGGCGAAACAGTGGTGTGTGTGCTTCCCGGACATGAGAGCGAAGTGGACGAATTCGACTGCGACCGCGTCTTGGTGCAAAGCGCCGGGCAATGGGTCGTGCAAGCCATTTAAGGCATTTTTCAATTCATCGGATTTGAGATTATGAAAGCAACCAAAGGTCGCAACGTGGTCGTCGTCGGTACCCAGTGGGGCGACGAAGGCAAGGGTAAATTGGTCGATTGGTTGACCGAAAGCGCCCAAGGCGTCGTGCGCTTCCAAGGCGGCCACAATGCGGGTCACACCTTGGTGATCAATGGCGTGAAGACTGCGCTGCACCTGATTCCTAGCGGCATCATGCGCCCTGGCGTGAAGTGCTACATCGGCAACGGTGTGGTGCTGTCGGTGGGCAAGCTGTTTGAGGAAATCGAAGGTCTGGAAAAGGCTGGCGTTGCTGTGCGTGACCGCCTGCGCGTGTCCGAAGCCTGCCCCTTGATCTTGCCTTTCCATGTGGCGCTGGATGTGTGCCGCGAAGCAGCCCGTGAACAAGGTGGCGTGCAAAAGATCGGTACGACTGGCAAGGGCATTGGCCCTTCCTACGAAGACAAGATCGCTCGCCGTGCATTGCGCGTGCAAGACTTGAAGCACCCCGAGCGTTTTGCGACCAAGCTGCGTGAGCTGCTGAGCCTGCACAACCATATTCTGGTGAACGTGCTGGGTTCGCAAAAGTTTGAGTTCGGCGCCAACCTGGCTCCCTACATGAAGAATGGCGAAGTGCAGTTTGACGCGGTGTACGAAGAAGCCATGCGCCACGCTGAGCTGCTCAAGCCCATGATTGCCGACGTGTCGCGCGAGCTCAACGATGCCCACGCTGCAGGTGCGAACCTGCTGTTTGAAGGTGCGCAAGGCACGTTGCTGGACGTGGACCACGGCACTTACCCCTATGTCACCTCGTCCAACTGCGTAGCGGGTAACGCTGCTGCAGGTGCTGGCGTAGGCCCCGGCTTGCTGCACTACATCTTGGGTATTACCAAGGCGTACTGCACACGCGTGGGTGGCGGTCCATTCCCTACCGAGTTGGAGTGGGAAAAGGAAGGCACACCGGGCTACATCATGTCGACCGTGGGTGCTGAGAAGGGTGTGACTACCGGTCGCTCGCGCCGCTGTGGCTGGTTTGATGCTGCGTTGCTCAAGCGCTCGGCGCAGATCAACGGTCTGTCGGGTCTGTGCATTACCAAGCTGGACGTGCTGGATGGCATCGAAGAGCTGCAGCTGTGCGTGGGCTACGAGCTGGATGGCGAGAAGATCGACATCCTGCCTTTGGGTGCTGACGATATCGAGCGCTGCAAGCCTATCTACGAATCCATTCCCGGCTGGACCGACTCCACCGTGGGTGTGACCGAGTACGACAAGCTGCCTGCTGCTGCGCGCAATTATCTGGACCGTATTGCCGAAGTGACGGGTGTGCCGATCGCCATGGTTTCGACCAGCCCTGACCGCGATCACACCATCCTGATGCAAAACCCCTACGTTGCAGCGTAAACCGCATCGTCGTTATAAACACGCTCCTTTGCGAAGCAATTTAGACAGGAACCACACATGTTGACAGAAGACGGCAAGCACCTGTACGTCAGCTACGACGAATACCACGGCTTGATTGAAAAGTTGGCGTTGAAGATTCACCAGTCCGGCTGGGAATTCGACACCATCTTGTGCCTGGCACGCGGAGGCTTGCGCCCCGGTGACATTTTGAGCCGTATTTTTGACAAGCCTTTGGCCATCATGTCGACCAGCTCGTACCGCGCCGAAGCCGGCAAGGTGCAAGGCCATTTGGACATCGGTCGCTTTATCGCCACCCCCAAGGGTGAGATTGCGGGTCGCGTGCTGCTGGTGGACGATCTGGCCGACACCGGCGTGACGCTGAACGCCGTGGTCAAGCGCCTGAAGGAAAACTACGCACCGATTACAGAGCTGCGCACTGCAGTGATCTGGACCAAGGGTGTGTCGAGCTTTCAAGCCGATTACTCGGTGGAAGATCTGCCTACGAATCCTTGGATTCACCAGCCTTTCGAAGGCTATGACAACCTGACAGCAGAAAAGCTGATGGAGAAGTGGAAGCTGTAATTGCAGCTTGACCTTCGCAAAAAAGGAGCCGTGAGGCTCCTTTTTTTATGGCTGCAAAGATGATGTGCGGGTGCACAGCGCTCAAAAATGAGAGCTTTTTGTGCTTATTAAACAAGGGTTTCAAATACAAAACTATTTGAAGTCTATGAATAACAAGCGCTGACAGCTATAATTTTTGTGACTACGCAGCGCTCGAATGTGCCTGACATGCGCCTGTGCCTGCGCCTCGTTATGCTGTGCGCATGCAAATAATGTTGGATGCGCTGTGGCGCGCTTTGGCCGATTGCCTGCGGGTGCGGGTGATTGCGTGGTCTTTATTTCCATTGCTGCTGGTGGCGGTGATGGCCACGCTGTTTGGCGTGTGGGGCTGGGATGCCTCGGTGAGTGCGGTGCAGTCTTGGCTGGAACGCGCCAGCTGGCTGCAATGGCTGTGGGGCTGGATGGGCGCCTCCACTGCAAGCGCCAGTGTGGTGGCGGCGGCAGTCATGGTGGTGTTGATGGTGAGTCCCGTTATGGTGATGCTCGCCTTGGCGGTGGTGTCCGTGGTGATGACACCCAAGATGGTGGAGCTGGTGGCAGCCCGGCGGTTTGAGCACCTGCAGCGCAAGCACGGTGCAGGCTGGGTCAGCAGTGTGCTGTGGGTGCTGGGCGCTACAGCGGTGGCTTTGGTGGCGCTGCTGTTGTCCATGCCGCTGTGGTTGCTGCCGCCGCTGGTGCTGGTGTTGCCGCCGCTGATTTGGGGCTGGCTCACGTACCGGCTCATGACTTTTGATGCCTTGGCCGAGCATGCCAGCAAGGCCGAGCGCCAGGCTATTTTGCAAACGCACCGCTACCGCCTGATATTGATGGGCGTGGTCTGCGGCTATATCGGCGCTGCGCCCAGCATGGTGTGGGCCTCCGGCGTGGTGTTTGCCGCGGCATTTTGGTTGCTGATTCCGCTGGCGGTATGGATTTATGCGCTGGTACTGGCCTTTTCATCGTTGTGGTTTGCACATTACGCCTTGGCGGCTTTGTACAGCTTGCGTGCAGCCCAAGGAGCGGCGGGGACGCAGCAATCGCCGGTGGTGCACAGCGCACCGCCGATGCTATAGAGCGATGGCTCAGTTGGTGCAATCCTGCGCACGAAACGCTGAATGCATCAATATGGTGCGTACTTACGAACTAAAATGGTGCCAAGAAGACGGGCTCGGAGGGGTTCGTTAGATTTACACCAAAATGGTGAATTTGATGAGGCCGTGAAGACCCATACTTCATGGCCTTATGCTTGTGAAAGTGTGTTGGCGCAGCTGGCACAAGTTGGCACACAAACTGCTTTGCTAACTGTGTACTTTCTATGAAGCGCTTTTCCAGGAGAACCTGATGGCTAAGACCGTTGCAGATGTGATGAACCTAGTGAAGGAGAACGAGGTCAAGTTTGTTGACCTGCGCTTCACTGATACCCGTGGCAAAGAACAGCACGTGACCGTGCCTGTGTCGCACTTTGATGAAGACAAGTTCACGTCGGGCCACGCTTTCGACGGTTCATCGGTCGCCGGATGGAAGGGTATTGAAGCGTCGGACATGCAACTCATGCCCGATCCCAACACCGCCAACATCGACCCCTTCTTTGAAGAAACCACACTGATCCTGCAGTGCGATGTGATTGAACCCGGTGATGGCAAGGCCTATGACCGTGACCCTCGTTCGGTAGCCAAGCGCGCAGAAGCCTATCTGAAGGCTTCGGGCCTGGGCGATACCGCTTACTTCGGCCCTGAGCCAGAATTTTTCATCTTCGATGGCGTGCGCTGGGGTACCGAGCCTCACAACCCCTTCTTCGAGATCGAAGAATACGAAGCGCCCTGGAACACGGGCACGAAGTTTGAAGGCGGTAACCGCGGCCACCGTCCGCGTGTCAAGGGTGGTTACTTCCCTGTTCCTCCTGTTGACAGCACCCAAGACATGCGCGCTGAAATGTCGTTGATCTTGGAATCGCTGGGCATCCCTGTCGAAGTATTCCACCACGAAGTGGCAGGCGCGGGTCAAAACGAAATCGGCACCCGTTTCTCCACACTGGTAGAGCGTGCAGACTGGACACAACTGCAAAAGTACGTGATCTGGAACGTGGCCAACACCTACGGCAAGACGGCCACCTTCATGCCCAAGCCTTACGCAGGCGACAACGGCTCGGGCATGCACGTGCACCAGTCGGTATGGAAGGACGGCAAGAACCTGTTCGCAGGCGACGGCTACGCCGGCCTGTCTGACTTTGCCCTGTACTACATCGGCGGCATCATCAAGCATGCCCGCGCCCTGAACGCTATCACCAACCCCGGCACCAACTCGTACAAGCGTCTGGTGCCTGGCTTTGAAGCGCCTGTGAAGCTGGCTTACTCGGCCAAGAACCGTTCGGCGTCGATCCGTATTCCTTACGTGAGCAATCCCAAGGGCCGCCGTGTGGAAGCGCGCTTCCCCGATCCACTGATGAACCCTTACCTGGGTTTTGCAGCGTTGCTGATGGCTGGTCTGGACGGCGTGGAAAACAAGATTCACCCCGGCGAAGCAGCCACCAAGGATCTGTACCACCTGCCTCCCGAAGAAGACAAGCTGGTGCCGACCGTCTGCCACAGCCTGGACCAGGCGCTGGAAGCCCTGGATGCCGACCGCGCTTTCCTGACCAAGGGTGGTGTGTTCAGCGATTCCATGATCGACGCGTACATTGAATTGAAGATGGGTGAAGTGACCCGCTATCGTCAAGCGGTGCACCCGGTTGAATACGATATGTACTTCTCGCTGTAATTGGCGCAAATTGCGCTAATCAGCCAATCAAAAAGGCAGCTTTCGGGCTGCCTTTTTTGTGGAAAACATGCAGATGCCTGTTGGGGAAATCAAGGACAAGCTGTGCTGTGCATAGCACAATGCAGCTATGCCGTAAGTCTTGGAGAACGTACGGCTCACTCTTGAATGGAGGCATAACAATGAATCGATGGACGTTGATGCTGGGGTGCTGTGTGGCAGCAGGCGCCGCACATATGCATGCCGCTGCCCAGGAGCGCATTTATCGCTGTGGCAATGAGTACACGAACAGTGCGGCCGTGGCCAAGCAGCGTAACTGCCAAGTGGTGGAGGGCGGCCACGTCACGGTGGTTCACACCGGTGGGGGTAGCGGCGCAGGGAATAAACCTGCAGAAAGCAGCAAGCCTGCCGCAGCCAGCAACCGTGCTGCGGTGCAGGTGGATGCCAACCAGCAAAAAGCCCGTGATAACGATGCGCGAGCTATTTTGCAAGGAGAGCTCAAGAAAGCGCAGGAAAAGCTGAGCGCGCTCAAGGCGGAATACAACGATGGCAATCCGACGAAAACGGCGCTGGAGTTGCGGAACCCCCAGGTTTTTAACGAACGTCTTGAGGCGCTGAAAGCCAATATCACCCGGCAAGAGGCTGATGTGGCAGGCATTCAGCGTGAACTGGCACGCCACAGTGGTGGTTGATTTTTGGAAAGATAGATTGCGAGATGCCGCTTGATGCTTCTGTTGCTGCACAGCGTTTTGCAGCCTTGGACTTGCTTTCGACGCTGGCGGTGGTGGTGGATGCCCAAGGCAGTATTGTGTTTGCCAATGCCGCGATCGAAGGCGCGGTGGGTTTGTCCCGGCGGATGCTCGAAGGGGCTGAGTTTGCGCAATATTTGTCGGCCCCTGCGCTGCTGCGTGCAGGCTTGGATACGGCAGATGGGCAACGTCCAAGCTATGCCGCGATGAGCTTTGACACAGGGCTACAACGCACCGCGCAAGAGCCTTTGTTTGTGCATGTGACGGTGACGGCCATTGAACACACCGAATTGCGCTTGATTGAGCTCTGGGTGCTGGAGCAGCAAGCACGCCAAGATCGCGAGGAGCGCTTGGTAGAGCAAGCGCAAGCCAACAAAGAGCTGGTGCGTAACCTTGCGCATGAGATTAAAAATCCGCTGGGCGGTATCCGGGGTGCTGCGCAGTTGCTGGAGATGGATCTGGAGAGCAAAGAGCTCAAGGAATACACCCAAGTCATTATTCACGAGGCTGATCGCCTACAAAGCTTGGTGGATCGCCTTTTGGCTCCGCACCGTCATCCCCATCAACTGGTGGATTTGAATATTCATGAAGTGTGTGAGCGTGTACGTTCGCTGGTATTGCTGGAATACCCCCAGGGGCTCAAGATTCGTCGTGATTACGATATTTCCATCCCTGAATTCAAGGGGGACAGAGCGCAGCTCATTCAGGCCTTGCTCAACATCGTGCAGAACGCTGCGCAGGTGTTGTCGGAGAAGGTGTCTGCGGGGGATGCGGAGATTACCCTGCGTACACGTGTGGTACGCCAAGTCACAATTGGTCGCCAGCGCCACAGACTGGCATTGGAATTGCATGTCATTGATAACGGCCCCGGCGTGCCAGATCACATCAAGGAGCGGATTTTTTATCCGTTGGTGACTGGCAGGGATGGTGGCTCAGGTTTGGGGTTGCCATTGGCGCAGACATTTATTCAGCGTCACCACGGTCTCATTGAATGCGAGAGCATGCCTGGGCGCACGGATTTTCGAATCCTCATCCCATTGCCGGAAGTCCGAAGTCTTTGAAGAACAAGCAACGGAAGGTAAACACAGCATATGAAGCCGATCTGGATAGTAGATGACGACCCCTCGATCCGCTTCGTCTTAGAAAAGGCGTTAGCTCGCGAAAATTTGGAAACCCGCAGTTTCAGCAATCCCCGAGAAGTGCTCGCGGCATTGGCGGATCTGCCCGAAGGCGACCCTGCGCAGCAAGGCCCTCGGGTTCTGGTCAGTGATATTCGTATGCCGGGTGGATCCGGTCTGCAGTTGCTGGAAGAGGTGCATGCACAGCAGCCGGAGCTGCCTGTGATCATCATGACGGCGTATTCGGATCTGGACAGCGCAGTTTCTGCTTTTCAGCGTGGTGCGTTTGAGTACCTGCCCAAGCCTTTTGATCTGCCCAAGGCGATTGAGTTGATTCGCCGTGCAGTGGAAGAGAGTGAGCGCGAGCAAGTTGCAGAAGAGCGCCAAACGGCGATGCCAGAGATGCTGGGCCAAGCACCAGCCATGCAGGATGTCTTCCGTGCAATTGGACGCTTGAGTCAAAGTGCCGTCACGGTACTTATTACGGGGGAGTCTGGCTCGGGCAAAGAACTGGTTGCTCGTGCGCTGCACAAGCATTCCCCGGTTGCTGGTGGGCCATTTGTTGCCATCAACACGGCGGCGATCCCGAAAGACTTGCTGGAATCTGAGCTGTTCGGGCATGAGCGGGGTGCCTTCACCGGGGCACAAACCCAGCGTCGCGGTCGCTTTGAGCAAGCGGAAGGCGGCACCTTGTTTCTCGATGAAATTGGTGACATGCCATTTGATTTGCAAACTCGCTTGCTGCGCGTTTTGTCAGATGGACAGTTCTACCGTGTAGGGGGGCATACGGCGGTCAAAAGCCATGTGCGAGTGATTGCTGCCACGCACCAAAACTTGGAGCAACGTGTCAAAGATGGCGTTTTCCGTGAAGACTTGTTCCATCGCTTGAATGTGATCCGTTTGCGCTTGCCCTCCTTGCGTGAACGTGCAGAAGATGTACCCATGCTGGTGAAGTACTTTTTGCAGCGCAGTGCCAAGCAACTGGGGGTGGAACCCAAGCGTATTTCGGAAGCTGCTTTGCAGCGCATGTCGCTGTTCAGCTTTCCTGGCAATGTGCGCCAGTTGGAGAATATTTGCCACTGGCTGACCGTCATGGCGCCTGCGCAGCAGATTTCGGTGCAGGATCTGCCGCCGGAAGTGCTGGGAGTTGCACAGCCTGAGGCGTCAGCTCATATAGGGTTGAATGTTTCGGTGACTTCCAGCGACGTGGTGGGCGTGCAGGCGCACGTGCAGCAAGAGCCAGCTTCTGTGCATGAGTTGGTGGCTGCGCAAGGCTGGGAAGCATTGTTGGAAGCCGAAGCCAAAAAACTTTTGCAAAGTGACTGCAAAGAGGTCTGGGATGTGTTGAGTCAGCGTTTTGAGTCGAGCTTGATCAATACGGCACTGGGACTGACCCATGGCAAGCGTATGGAGGCTGCATTGCGTTTGGGGATTGGCCGCAATACCATTACCCGAAAAATTCAAGAACTGGGCTTAGATGGGGTGGAGCGTGTGGCTTCAGAAAATTAGTAGCGAATTTGCTAACAACCAAAGGGCATATGCACGCATATGCCCTTTTTTTATGGGTGGGGCATGAGGAGGCAAGCTCTAGGTGGAAAGTCCTACGTGCACCGCCTATCTATGCCGACCGTCGGGATTCACACAGTTTTTGACAATCGTGTAAAGCTAGCACTCGCTCCGGGCTTGGCTCTGATCCACGGTTGACACTGATGCACTCATTTTCTTTTGATTCACGTACAGGCATGTCCAAATACCACGGCCGTTACAGACATGAAATTCCGGCAATGCAGCCTGCGATTGATGCGTCAGCGGTGACAACGGATCTTCATATGCGCATGGTTTCTGAGCAAGAAGATGCGTATTGGCATATGCAGTTTGCACAAGAGCCTTATTACGTTGCCGGTAGAGGCTATGACCAATACAAGCCAGCGTATGAAATGGGATGGAATGCTGCGTTGCAACACCCTGATGCTGGTTTTGCAGATTTTGCACAAGAGCTGGAATTGCAGTGGAGTCTGCAAGTTACCTCCAGTTTGCTGCCATGGCGCGAAGTTCATCAGGCTGTGAAAGATGCATGGGTGCATGCCAGTGCACAAATGCACAAAATGCAGAGCATCTTGCCTACCGTGGTGCCTGGCCCGGATGTAGCAACAGTGCTGACGCCTTTGCACAAAGAGTGTCAAACCTTGCTGCGCGAACTTTTAAACATGCGTTCTGTGGCAATGGATGATTTTGCCCAGCAGGTGATTGGGAGGCACATCCATTTGCTGCAGCGATTTATTCAGGTGCTGGGCTCGTTGTGCGACAGCAATGGGGTGTCTTTAAGCATGCTGAGTCAGTGGCCGCAACGGCTTCATGTGCGGTGGATGAAATTCAGATCCAGCCTTTCGGGCTGGGCTCCCGCAGAAGTCTTTGAGGTGTGTGAGCAGCGCGAACGCCGTTTGCTGTTTGCGTACCAGCGAGCATTGCGCAAAAATTTGCCGCGAGATGTGAAAAGCTTGCTGGAGCAACAGGCCAAAGTACTGCAATTGAACTTGGAAAAACTCAGTTGGGTGCGGCATAACTGGTCGCTGGAAACCTTTGGCTGATGCATTTCGCGTGCTATGGGTTTTGGGCCTCACGCAACTTGTTCTCTGGTGATTGCTCGATCTCGGGTGCTATTCCCACAAGGGCCATTTGGGCCGCCATTAAACAATCAATTGCGTAGCCACAAATGCATGTTGTGGCGCTGAAATGAAGGGATACGCAATGACGATGCATTACACAGGCGCTTTATTGGGACGAGAGGCGGTGATTCAATTTCCTGAAAGTACCGCACAGGTGAGTTACTCCGTGCGTGGCGACCTGATTTGGCGTGTGACGGACAAGAATGGCAATGTGACCCAAGGCAATGAACGTTTGAGTTACCTGCAGCTTTCCGAGACCTTGCATTTCTTGAACTGGATTGAAAAAACAGGTTTTACAGTGAGTCAGATCATCGATACAGAAAACGGCAAGGTCAAAGCTTTTTGGTCTTATGCCGATGAGTTGAGTGACCGTGGACATCGCGCATCGATGTTTGTGGATGGGACTTTCCGCTTTGTGTGAATATCCAGTGATATTGATCTGGAGGTGATGGCTGCCTCAATTTTGAGCATGCTCTGTAAACCTAAGCTGGGCTTGGGTTTACAGATTTGTTCATAGAGTTTTCCACAGCCAGACCCACAGATGCTGGGTACAAGTGCATATGAAAAAAGCCCTTGCCAATTTGGCAAGGGCTTTTTGTTAGTACTTTCTGTGCAATGGCCGGGTCAGCGCACGATTTCGCTCTCAACAGCCATGTCTAAAACATCGATGTATTTGGATGCATCAGCAGGGACCTGGTCGCGTGTGAAGCGCTTGATGCGCAAAACATTGCGCACACCAGTCTGGTGTTGATAGCCTTCAATCGAGCCGTAGTAGTTTTGCCATTCCCCTATGCTTTTTTTAATGCCTTGGCCGTTGTACTGAATTTCGCGTACACGCATGCACTGAGCATTGGGCATCAGAGGGTGGCTGCAGGCCACTTTTTGGGGTGCTACTTCCAGGAAGATGCGCTGGCTGTTGCCGTAGAGCGTTTCGTGCGTAGGTGTGCCCTTGAGCTGCCAAGAGGC
>JAFAGF010000183.1 GCA_023422975.1 Pseudomonadota bacterium | reverse complement strand
TGGACCGCGATGACGACCTCAAAATCGGCATGAAAACCTCGGCCATCACGCTGGGGCGTTTTGATGTGCTGGGCATCATGGCTTTTTTTGTGCTGTGCTTGGGGCTGACGGTCTTGGCGGTCTTGCCCTATGGCTTGGGCTGGCCTTTCTGGCTGGGCATGGCGATGGCCGCCGCGCAGGTGTTGTGGCACTTCACGCTGATTAAAGGGCGCACGCGCGAGGGCTGCTTTGTGGCATTCAGCAAAAGCCACTACATCGGTATGACGATTTTTGCGGGCATCGCGCTGGGCTTTGCCTTGCGTTGAGCCGTTACCAGTCGGAACTTTGCGCGCTGCATGGGCTCTGTGAATCAGCGTGTACCAAGGGGCGATCAGCCCCTTTTTTTGATGGCCTCCGGCGGGCCGCGTATTCACAGAAGGTGGGAAGATGCAACGTAGACATTGGCTGGGTGCTGCGGCAGGTGCTGCAGCTTTGGCAGCCACAGGAGCCAGCATGACCATGACGAAAACGCTGGAAGCAGCCACGGCCCAAGCAGGCATCACGGAACTGCGCCCTTCGGCGCGTATGCCGGTGCTGTTTGTGGGACACGGCAGCCCCATGAACGCGATTGAGGACAACGCCTACCGGCAAAGCTGGCAGCAACTGGGCCAGCAGTTGCTGGCCCGGGGAGAGCGCCCGCAGATGGTGTTGTGCATCTCGGCCCACTGGATCACGCAAGGCCAGGGTGCTTGGCTGACGGGTATGGCGCAGCCCAAGACCATCCACGACTTTGGTGGCTTTCCCGATGCATTGTTCACTCAGCAATACCCAGCGCCAGGTACGCCTGCCGTGGCCCAGCAACTGGCTGCCGAGCTGCATAATCCTCACAACCAGCAGGCGCTGGGCGTAGATACCGATGCGTGGGGGTTGGATCACGGCACCTGGAGCGTGCTCAAACCCATGTTCCCCGATGCCACCATCCCCGTGGTGCAGCTCAGCATGGATTACAGCCGTCCGCCTGCCGAACACTTTGCCTTAGGGCAGCAGTTGCAACGACTGCGTGAGCGAGGGGTGTTGATTGTGGGTAGTGGCAACGTGGTGCACAACCTGCGTGCTTTGCAGCGTACCCAGTCGCCACTGCAAGCCTACGACTGGGCGGTGGAGTTTGACCAGATGGTGGCCACGCATGTGGAGCAGGGAAATTTGACAGGGCTGAGCAACTTCCAGCATATGGGCTCCGTGGCGCAGATGGCTCATCCCACGCACGACCATTATTTGCCGTTGCTGTATGCCGCAGGCGCAGTGGGTAAGGGCGAGCCTGTGCAGCACTTCAATGCCGATTTTCAGATGGCGGCGATCTCCATGCGTTCGATGATCTGGGGCGCTTGAGTTAGCAGCTCCTCCTGCCTGTTGGGTACGCCATGTAAAAAGCCCCGCCAGCCAACGCTGCGGGGCTTTTTACATGGGGTCGGTGTGCTGCTTACTTGCCAAACTCCGCCGCCAGTTCTTTGGCGCGGGTTTCCGCTTTGCGCAGCGCGGCGATGAAGTGCTGAGGCAGCTCGGTCTGCTGCATGTGGGTGATGGCGGCGTAGGTGGTACCGCCCTTGCTGGTCACGCGCTCGCGCAGGGTGGCGGCGGGCTCGTCAGAGCGGGCCGCCAATTCGGAAGCGCCTTGGAAGGTGGCAATGGCCAGCTGGTACGACTGCTCGGCGGTCAAGCCCATGTCCACGCCGGCTTGGGTCATGGCTTCCAAGAACAAAAACACATAAGCGGGGCCGGAGCCAGACAGGGCGGTCACCGCATCCAGCTTGTCTTCGGCATCCACCCACACCAGCTGGCCGGTGGTGCCAATCACGCGCTCGACCAAGGCTTGGCCTGCGGCATCGACCTCAGCGCGGGCGAACAGGCCGGCCATGCCCTTTCCGACCAGCGCCGGGGTGTTGGGCATGGCGCGCACGATGCGGCCCGTGCCCAGCCATTGCGCAATGCTGTCGGTGGTGATGCCGGCGGCCACGCTCAGGTGCAGGGCTTGGGCGGTGTGGGCGGCGGTGGCCGCCGCGGCGTCTTTGAAGGTTTGGGGCTTGGTGGCCCAGACCACCAAATCGTGGCCTGCCAGCGCGGCGCTGGCAGTGGGCAGGGCATCGATGCCGAACTTGGCCTTGAGTGCATCGCGTGCGGCTTCAAAGGGTTCGACCACGGTGATCTGGCTGGCGGGCAGGCCGTTGCCGATCAGGCCGCCAATGATGGCGCTGGCCATGTTGCCACCGCCGATGAAGGCGATGCGGGGGGAAGTTGTCTGGCTCATGGTGAAAAGCTTTCTGGAATTAAAAAGAGAGCTGCTAGCGCTTTTTGATCAAGGTTTTCAAAGTGTTTTGTATTTGAAATGACCTGATTGCAAGCGCTACGAGCTCTCTTTTTTTATGAGGTGTTGGTGTTACTGGGTCGTGGTCTGGCGCACGGCGCGTTCCCAGCGGTCCATCAATTCATCGGCGCGGCACTTGTCCAGCGTGGGGACAAAGCGGCGCTCGGCCTTCCACAGGGTAGAGAGCTCTTCCGTGCTTTGGTACACGCCCGATGACAAACCGGCCAGGTAGGCTGCACCCAGGGCGGTGGTTTCCACGCAGGCCGGGCGCACGACCGGAATGCCCAGCAAATCGGCCTGAAACTGCATCAGCAGATTGTTCACGCTGGCACCACCATCCACGCGCAGCTCGCTCACGGCGGCGCCGCCATTGGCGACGGCATCGCGGCTCATGGCCAGCAGCAGGGCGGCGCTTTGGTAGGCGATGGATTCCAGCGCAGCGCGGGCAATGTGAGCCAGCGTGGTGCCGCGCGTCAGGCCGGTGATGGAGCCGCGTGCATCCGAATCCCAGTAGGGCGCGCCCAAGCCGGTAAAGGCGGGCACCAGCATCACGCCGCCGCTGTCGGGCACGCTCTCGGCCAGTTGCTGCACCTGGCCGCTGTGCTCAATGGCCTGCAGGCCATCGCGCAGCCACTGCACGACCGCGCCGCCAATGAACACGCTGCCTTCCAAGGCGAACTGGGGCGTGGCGCTGGGCTGCGCGGCGCTGGTGGTCAGCAGGCCGTTGGCCGAGGTCTGGAACTGGATGCCGGTGTGCATCAGCATGAAGCAGCCCGTGCCATAGGTGTTTTTGGCCATGCCTGCGTTGAAGCAGGCCTGACCGAACAGCGCGCTTTGCTGGTCGCCCGCCACGCCGCCAATGTGGATGCTGCCGCCCAGCACATCGTCGGCGGTGCGGCCAAAGTCGGCGGCCGAAGGCAGCACCTCGGGCATCAGGCTGGCCGGAATGTTCAGCAGGGCCAGCAGGTCGGCATCCCACTGGTTGGTGTGCACGTTGAACAGCATGGTGCGGCTGGCATTGCTTACGTCGGTGACGTGGCGTGCCTGGCCTTGGGCGCCACCGGTGAGCTGCCAGATCAGCCAGCTGTCTACCGTGCCAAAGGCCAACTCACCGCGCTCGGCGGCAGTGCGGGCACCTGGCACGTTGTCCAGCAGCCATTGCAGCTTGGTGCCGGAGAAGTAGGCATCAATGCGCAGGCCGGTTTTTTGCAAGATGGTGTCGCTGTGGCCGGCCTCGCGCAGCTGCACGCAAGTGGGCTCGGCGCGGCGGTCTTGCCAGACGATGCCGTGGTGAATGGGCTGGCCGGTGGTGCGGTTCCAGACAATGGTGGTTTCGCGCTGGTTGGTGATGCCCACGCTGCGGATGTCGCTGGCCTTCAGACCCGCCTTGGCCAGTGCCTCTTTGGCCGTGGCCAGCTGGGTGCGCCAGATCTCGCGCGGGTCGTGCTCCACCCAGCCGGGGCGGGGGTAGATTTGCGGCAGCTCTTGCTGCGCCGAGGCAACGATGCGGCCCTGTGTGTCAAACACGATGGAGCGGGAGCTGGAGGTGCCTTGGTCCAAGGCGAGCAGGTAAGTGGTCATAGGGCGTGTCTTGCAAATCACAGGTTGCGCACAAAGCGGGCGGCCTGGGGCTGCTCTGTCCAACCTTGCTTGGCATAAAAACCGCGTTGGTACGAGTCGCGGTCTCGATTGTTTATCAGCCAGATGCGGCAGCAACCCCGGGCGCGGGCGGCATCGACGGCTTGGTCAAGTAATTGGCTTCCAATGCCCGTTCCACGGGCGCTGGCAGCTATGAAAAGTTCGCTTACATAGCCTTCCCAGCTTTGCAAAATGGCGATGGGTAGCCAGTGTACGGCGCAGTAGGCTTGTAGTTGATGGTGGGCATCGAAGGCCACCAGTTGCAGCTGCTGCGCGCTGGGTGCCAGCAGCGGGGCAATGCGGCTGGCGTGTGTGTCGGCACTGCCGTGCGCAAAACGCTCAAACCAGCCGATGCTGTGCAGCAAGGTCGCCAGCGCCGGTGCGTCGGCGGGGGTGGCAGGTCGGATGTCCATGGAGGCGCTCATTGCGCCACCACGCAGTGCACCTCGGCTTCTTGTAGCAGACGGTCGTAAGGCTCGGGGGGCGTGGCGTCGGTGAACAGGCGGTCAATCTGCGCAAGGCTGGCCAACTCCACCATCGCCTGGCGGCTGAATTTGCTGTGGTCAGCGGCCAGCCAGACTTCGCGCGACTGCTGGATGATGGTTTGCGCCACTTTCACTTCGCGCAGGTCGTAGTCGCGCAACGTGCCATCGGGCTCAATGGCGGAGATGCCGATGATGGCAATGTCCACCTTGAACTGGCGCATGAAGTCCACCGCCGCTTCCCCGATGATGCCGCGGTCGCGCGTGCGCACCACGCCGCCCGCCACGATGACTTCGCAGTCGGCATTGCTGCTCAGGATGGCGGCCACGTTCAGGTTGTTGGTGATGACGCGCAGGCCGCGGTGGTGCAACAGCGCTTTGGCAATGGCCTCGGTGGTGGTGCCAATGTTCAATATCAGCGAGCAGCCATTCGGGATGGCCTGGGCCACGGCTTTGGCAATGCGCGCTTTGCCGTCGGCATTGAGCGTTTCGCGGCGGGTGTGCGCGAGATTTTCGACCGTGGCACTGGGTACGCGTACCCCGCCATGAAAGCGCACCAGCAAACCCGAAGCCGCCAGCTTTTGCACATCGCGGCGCACGGTTTGCAGCGTCACCCCCAAGGTGTCAGCCAACTGTTCCACAGTGGCCGATTGCAAATTGCGTACTTCTTCCAGCAATTGCAGCTGGCGGGGGTTGTTGTTGCTATTCACAGAGTGCCCAGAGTGAA
Organism: Pseudomonadota bacterium; assembly: GCA_023422975.1. GTDB lineage: Bacteria > Pseudomonadota > Gammaproteobacteria > Burkholderiales > Burkholderiaceae_C > Comamonas. Next base: position 13,181 of record JAFAGF010000183.1, on the reverse strand, counting down.
AAAGAGAAGGTGAATGATCGTAAAACCGAAATCAAAATAATGGAAATCGAAAAAAACCAATCACAAACGAACAAAAAAGGTGACAATATGTGCTAGTGCTGGCACTTGCTTGCTGGCAGCACGGCATAGCCATGCGCTGACGCAGGTTGTGCCAACTATTGATTACCCTCAGACACTTACCCTGTCCTGAAGCACTATGACGATTGCCACTACGCCTTTGACCACCGACCGCGCCGAGCTGCTGGTCCGTTTGTCCCAGTCTGAAACTTACGACCTGCTGATTATCGGCGGTGGTGCCACTGGTTTGGGCACAGCGGTGGATGCGGCTGCGCGTGGTTTCAAAGTATGCGTGCTGGAGTCGCACGATTTTGCCAAGGGTACTTCTTCACGTGCCACCAAGCTGGTGCACGGCGGAGTGCGTTATCTGGCGCAGGGCAATGTCTCGCTGGTGCGCGAAGCGCTGCACGAGCGCACCACGCTGCTGAATAACGCGCCGCACTTGGCGCAGCCCCTGGCCTTTGTGATGCCTTCATACAAGCTGCTGGATACGCCGTTTTATGGCGCGGGCCTGAAGATGTACGACGCACTGGCTGGCAAAGATGGCTTGGGGCGTACCGAATTCCTGAGCAAGGACAAGACTTTGCGCCTGCTGCCCACGGTGCGCACCGACCACCTCAAGGGTGGCGTGAAGTACTGGGATGGCCAGTTTGACGATGCCCGCCTGGCCCTGGTGCTGGCGCGCACGGCTGCGGCCAAGGGCGCGCTGCTGGTGAACTACTGCCCCGCCAAGGAACTGCTGCACACCGATGGCAAGGTGTCCGGCGTGGTTTGCGAAGATGCCGAAACCGGCACCCGCTACGAAGTGCATGCCAAATGCGTGGTCAATGCCACAGGCCCGTGGGTGGACCTGTTCCGCCAGCAAGACGCAGAGCTGTTGGGTAAGCCTGTTAAGCCCATGGTGGCGCCCAGTCAGGGTGTGCACGTGGTTGTGGACCGCGAATTTTTGCCGACCGACCACGCCTTGCTGGTGCCCAAGACCGCCGATGGCCGCGTGCTGTTTGCTGTGCCATGGCTGGGCAAGGTCATTCTGGGTACAACCGATACGCCGCGCCATGACCTGGCGCGCGAGCCGCAGGCGTTTGAAGCGGAAATTGAATTCATCCTCAAGGAAGCGGGCAACTACCTGTGCCGCCGCCCCACGCGCGCCGATGTGCGCAGCATCTGGGTGGGCATGCGCCCCTTGGTCAAGCCGCAAGATGACGATGGCGAGAACACCAAGAAAATCAGCCGTGAACATACGGTGATGACCAGTAAATCTGGTTTGGTCACCGTGACCGGTGGGAAGTGGACCACCTACCGCGCCATGGCGGAAGATGTACTCAAGGAGTGTTTTGAGCGGCATTTGCTACCCGCACGAGCAGGGGGTGTCACCGTACACATGCCGCTGGTGGGCGCGCCCAAGCCCGAGCAAGTCAAACACCGCATGAATGCGGCGCAAGGCGAGCACATCTATGGCACCGAAGCAGCGGCCGTGCACAGCCTGCCCGGCGCTGACAAGATGCTGACCGAAGGTTTGAGCGAGGCCATGGTGCGATTTGCAGCGCGCTACGAATATGCGCGCACCGTCGAAGATGTGCTGGCGCGCCGCAGCCGACTGTTGTTCTTGGATGCGCGCATGGCTGCCATCGTGGCCCCTCGGGTGGCTGAAATCTTGGCGCAGGAATTGCCGGGCGTGGATGTCAAACTGCCTGAATTTCTGGTGCTGGCGCAGCAATACCTGCTGACACCTGTATAAGTAGGCTGCGCCAATACCAGCCAGCAAGCGCTGTGCACTTCAAAAAAAGAAGCTACCAGCGCTTGTGTTGTTTTCAACTCAGTCGAAAAGTTGTTTGAAATCAAAGCATGGCAATCGCTAGCAGCTATGCTTTTTAATGATGTTGAAAACTTTTCTGCATCCCTTGCGGATGTGGTGGTTTTCGTGTGTTAAGCAGTTGACGTGCAAGGTAATTCTTGCGATAATCGCCTGCTTCACGTGTAAAAGCGTGAAACTTTCTGCCCAGCGGGAAGCCTTTTGGAATGGTCCAGAAGGTGGACGACGGGCCCAAGACTGACCGGCTGCTTGTTCGGCCCTTGAGAAGTTCTCTGGGGCTGTCCGGGTCTGCTGGAGCAAGTTGGGAATATTGAAATGATCCAAACAGAATCTCGTTTAGAGGTTGCCGACAATACGGGCGCGAAGTCTGTTCAGTGCATTAAGGTACTGGGCGGTTCTCATCGTCGCTACGCCAGCGTTGGTGACATCATTAAAGTGAGCATCAAAGAAGCCGCTCCCCGTGGCCGCGTCAAAAAAGGCGAGGTTTACAGCGCAGTGGTAGTTCGTACAGCCAAGGGTATCCGCCGTGGCGACGGTTCTTTGGTGAAGTTCGATGGCAACGCCGCTGTTCTGCTGAACGCGAAGCTGGAGCCTATCGGCACTCGTATTTTTGGCCCTGTGACACGTGAACTGCGTACTGAAAAGTTCATGAAGATCGTGTCCTTGGCACCTGAAGTTCTCTAAGGAAGCACTATGAACAAGATTCGCAAGGGCGACAAAGTCATCGTGCTGACCGGCCGTGACAAGGGTAAGCAAGGCGTGGTGACTCAGCGCGTTGACGATTCGCATCTGTTGATCGAAGGCGTGAACCTGGTCAAGAAGCACGTTAAGCCAAACCCCATGAAGGGCACCACCGGCGGTATCGTGGAAAAGGCCATGGCCATCCACCAGTCCAACGTGGCTATCTTCAATGCAGCGACTGGCAAGGCCGATCGCGTGGGCATCAAGGTGAACGCCGATGGCGCACGTGTTCGCGTGTTCAAGTCCAATGGCGCTGAAATCACCGCCTAAGGAGTAACACATGGCACGTTTGCAAAAACTGTATCGCGAAAAAATCGCGGCAGAACTGAAAGAAAAGTTCGGCTACACCTCCGCTATGGAAGTGCCCCGTCTGACCAAGATCACCCTGAACATGGGTGTGAGCGAAGCCGTGGCTGACAAGAAGGTGATGGACAACGCCGTGGCTGACTTGACCAAGATTGCTGGTCAAAAGCCCGTGGTGACCAAGGCCAAGAAGGCTATCGCTGGTTTCAAGATCCGTGAAGGTCAAGCAATTGGCTGTATGGTGACCCTGCGTGGCGTTCAAATGTACGAATTCCTGGACCGTTTCGTGACCGTGGCTCTGCCTCGCGTGCGCGACTTCCGCGGTATCTCGGGTCGTTCGTTCGACGGTCGCGGCAACTACAACGTTGGCGTCAAAGAACAGATCATCTTCCCTGAAATCGAATACGACAAAGTGGATGCTCTGCGTGGTCTGAATATCAGCATCACGACAACGGCGAAGAACGACGAAGAGTGCAAGGCACTGCTCGCAGCGTTCAAATTCCCCTTCAAGAACTGAGGTGGCGCATGGCTAAGAAAGCTTTGATCGAGCGCGAACTGAAGCGCGAAAAGCTGGCAGCTAAGTACGCTGCCAAGTACGCAGAACTGAAGGCAATCGCCGGTGACGCAAAGCGTTCCGACGAAGAGCGTGATGCAGCCCGTTTGGGTCTGCAAAAGCTGCCCCGCAACGCCAACCCTACTCGCCAACGTAACCGTTGCGAAATCACTGGTCGTCCTCGTGGCACATTCCGTCAATTCGGTCTGGGTCGCGCAAAGATCCGTGAACTGGCCTTTGCTGGTGACATCCCCGGTGTGACCAAGGCTAGCTGGTAAGCAAGCAGGAGAGATACAAGATGAGCATGAGTGATCCTATCGCCGACTTGCTGACCCGTATTCGCAACGCCCAAATGGTGTCCAAAGCCACCGTGTCGGTTCCTTCCTCTAAGGTGAAGGTTGCCATCGCACAAGTGCTGAAGGACGAGGGCTATGTTGACGGTTTTGAAGTCAAGACCGAAGACGGCAAGTCTGAACTCGTTATTACCCTGAAGTACTACGCAGGTCGCCCTGTTATCGAGCGTATCGAGCGTGTAAGCCGTCCTGGCCTGCGCGTGTACAAGGGCAGCAACGCAATTCCTCAAGTCCAAAACGGCTTGGGTGTGGCCATTGTTACCACCCCTAAGGGTGTGATGACAGATCGCAAAGCACGCGCTACCGGTGTCGGTGGTGAAGTGCTGTGCTATGTGGCCTAACGGACATTAAGGAGAAATACTGAAATGTCTCGCGTAGCAAAAGCAAATGTGACCATCCCCGCTGGCGTGGATGTGTCGATCAATGCTGACTCTATCAAGGTCAAAGGCAAGGGCGGCGAGCTGTCTTTGGCACTGAACACCTTGGTAGCTATCAGCAATAACGACGGCAAGCTGTCGTTCGCACCTGTTAACGATTCCCGTGACGCTGACGCGCTGGCCGGTACTTTCCGCCAGTTGGTCAACAACATGGTGAAGGGCGTAACCGAAGGCTTCGAAAAGAAGCTGAGCCTGATTGGCGTGGGTTACAAGGCCTCTGTACAGGGTACCAAGCTGAACCTGGCTGTGGGCTTCTCTCACCCTGTGAACTTTGAAGCTCCTGCTGGCATCACTATCACTACCCCCACTCCGACTGAGATCGTGATCAAGGGTGCTGACCGCCAAGTGGTTGGTCAGCTGGCCGCTGAGATCCGCGCCGTTCGTCCTCCTGAGCCTTACAAGGGCAAGGGCATCCGCTATGTGGATGAGAAGGTCGTGATCAAAGAGACCAAGAAGAAGTAAGGAGCTGCAATATGTTGACCAAGAAAGAGCAGCGTCTGCGTCGTGCACGCCAAACACGTATCCGCATTGCACAGCAAGGCGTGGCACGTTTGAGCGTGAACCGCACGAACCTCCACATCTACGCCAGCGTCTTCTCCGAAGATGGCACCAAGGTGTTGGCCACAGCTTCGACAGCCGAAGCCACTGTGCGCGCACAACTGGGCGCCGCAGGCAAGGGTGGCAACGTGGCTGCCGCCACACAAATCGGCAAGCTGATTGCCGAGCGTGCTAAGGCTGCCGGCGTTGAGAAAGTGGCTTTCGATCGCGCTGGTTTCGCATACCACGGCCGCGTGAAGGCTTTGGCAGAAGCCGCTCGCGAAGCGGGCCTGCAGTTCTAAGCGGAGCGGACAAAAATGGCAAAGTTTTCCCCCAAAGTGCAAGACGAAGGTCGTGACGACGGTTTGCGCGAAAAAATGATCGCGGTAAACCGCGTCACCAAGGTTGTGAAGGGTGGCCGTATCCTCGGCTTCGCAGCACTGACCGTGGTTGGCGACGGTGACGGCCGCATTGGCATGGGCAAGGGCAAGTCCAAGGAAGTGCCTGTTGCTGTGCAAAAGGGCATGGAAGAGTCCCGCCGCAACATGATGAAGGTGTCGCTCAAGAGCGGCTCCATCCACCACTCTGTGATGGGTCATCATGGCGCAGCTCGCGTGGAACTGCACCCAGCCCCCAAGGGTACCGGTATCATTGCCGGCGGCCCAATGCGCGCTGTGTTCGAAGTGGTCGGTATTACCGATATCGTGGCCAAGAGCCATGGCTCTTCGAATCCTTACAACATGGTTCGCGCCACACTCGATGCTTTGAAGAACTCCACAACCCCTGCGGAAGTGGCTGCAAAGCGCGGCAAGTCGGTTGAAGACATCTTCACCGCCTGATCGGAGTCCAGCACATGACAACACAACAAACTGTCAAGATTCAGCTGGTTCGTAGTCCCATTGGCACCAAAGAGTCGCACCGTGCGACTGTGCGTGGCCTGGGTCTGCGTAAGCTGAACAGCGTCAGCGAACTGCAGGACACTCCTGAAGTGCGCGGCATGATCAACAAAATCGCCTACTTGGTGAAGGTTCTGTAAAGGATTGATGATGGAACTCAATAGCATCAAGCCCGCAGCAGGCGCCAAGCACGCAGCACGTCGCGTTGGTCGCGGTATCGGTTCCGGTCTGGGTAAGACTGCCGGTCGTGGTCACAAGGGTCAAAAATCGCGTTCAGGTGGCTACCACAAGGTAGGCTTCGAAGGCGGTCAAATGCCTTTGCAACGCCGCTTGCCTAAGCGTGGCTTCAAGTCTATGACTTTGAAGTTCAACGCCGAAGTGACTTTGGCTGCTCTGGAGCAGCTGGGTCTGGCTGAAGTGGACGTCGCTGCACTGAAGCAAGCAGGTCTGGTAGCTTCCAACGCCTTGGTGGTGAAAGTTATCAAGAGCGGTGAGTTGACCAAGGCGGTCAAGCTGAATGGCGTTGGTGCCACAGCTGGCGCCAAGGTTGCCATCGAAGCTGCCGGTGGCAGCATCGCCTGATTAAGTTCTGAAAGAGACATCCGTGGCTACTAGCGCAGCTCAAATTGCAAAAACCGGCAAGTTTGGTGACTTGCGTCGCCGACTGGTTTTTCTGTTGCTTGCGCTGGTCGTATACCGAATCGGGGCACATATCCCCGTGCCGGGCATCGACCCAGCGCAGCTGCAGCAGCTGTTCAATGGCCAGCAGGGCATTCTCAACCTGTTCAATATGTTCTCGGGTGGGGCGCTGTCGCGCTTCACAGTGTTTGCGTTGGGGATCATGCCGTACATCTCGGCATCGATCATCATGCAACTGATGACCTATGTTGTCCCGACATTTGAGCAACTGAAGAAGGAAGGTGAGGCGGGTCGTCGCAAGATTACCCAATACACCCGCTACGGCACTTTGGCTTTGGCGCTTTTTCAGTCGTTGGGTATTGCCGTGGCTTTGGAAAGCTCTCCCGGACTGGTGCTGGATCCAGGCTTTGGCTTCCGCATGACTGCGGTGGTTAGTCTGACTGCTGGCACCATGTTCCTGATGTGGCTCGGCGAGCAGATCACTGAGCGTGGTCTGGGCAATGGCATCTCTATCTTGATCTTTGCTGGTATTGCCGCAGGCTTGCCTAGCTCGATTGGTGGGTTGCTGGAGCTGGTTCGTACCGGTGCCATGAGCATCCTGGCCGCGATCTTCATCGTCCTCGTTGTGGCAGCCGTGACGTACTTCGTCGTGTTTGTCGAGCGTGGTCAACGTAAGATCTTGGTGAATTACGCACGCCGCCAAGTTGGCAACAAGGTGTATGGTGGTCAGTCTTCGCACTTACCACTGAAGTTGAATATGGCAGGTGTGATTCCTCCCATCTTCGCTTCTTCGATCATCTTGTTACCAGCAACCGTGGTGAATTGGTTCAGTGCAGGGGAATCCATGCGCTGGTTGAAGGACATTGCAGCAACGTTGACCCCTGGTCAGCCGATTTATGTGATGCTCTACGCCGCCGCAATCATTTTCTTCTGTTTCTTCTATACAGCACTCGTGTTCAATAGCCGCGAGACCGCTGATAATCTGAAGAAAAGTGGTGCTTTCATCCCGGGCATTCGTCCAGGTGATCAGACAGCCCGCTACATTGACAAGATTTTGGTGCGTTTGACACTGGCTGGCGCCGTCTACATCACATTCGTGTGTTTGTTGCCTGAGTTCTTGATTCTGAAGTACAACGTTCCGTTTTACTTCGGTGGTACATCGCTGCTGATTATTGTGGTGGTGACTATGGACTTCATGGCGCAAGTGCAGAACTACATGATGTCGCAACAGTACGAGTCCCTTCTTAAGAAGGCCAACTTCAAGGCATCAGGTCACTGAGATATGAAGGCCATTCCTTCTGGGTAAAACCTGAAGGAATCCAACAACAGCAAGTATGAGTGCTCTACATTTTTTCGCGGTCACAGGCAGTGTCCAGGTCGAAGAAATGAATACGGATGCAAAGTTTTAGGAGAATGAAATGAGAGTTTCGGCTTCGGTCAAGAAAATCTGCCGCAACTGCAAGATCATCCGCCGTAAAGGTGTGGTTCGCGTGATCTGCACAGACCAGCGCCATAAGCAGCGCCAGGGCTGATTGAAAGTATTAGAGGACTAATATGGCACGTATTGCTGGTATTAATATCCCGCCCCACAAGCATGCTGAAATCGGCCTGACAGCCATTTTCGGTATCGGTCGTACGACTGCTCGCAAGATCTGCGAAGCTTGCGGTATCGAGTACTCCAAGAAGGTCAAAGACCTGACTGACGCTGATCTGGAAAAGATCCGTGACCAGTTGAACGGCATGACCTTGGAAGGCGATCTGCGTCGCGAGACCACCATGAACATCAAGCGTTTGATGGACATCGGTTGCTACCGCGGTTTCCGCCATCGTCGTGGTCTGCCTATGCGCGGTCAACGTACACGCACCAATGCCCGTACTCGCAAGGGTCCTCGCAAAGGCGCAGCGGCACTGAAGAAATAAGGGATTGAGAGATCACTATGGCTAAGGCACAAAACAACGCTGCTGCGCGTGTACGTAAGAAAGTTCGTAAGAACATTTCTGACGGTATTGCACACGTGCATGCTTCGTTCAACAACACGATCATCACCATTACCGACCGTCAGGGCAACGCTCTGTCGTGGGCTTCGTCGGGTGGCCAGGGCTTCAAGGGTTCGCGTAAGTCGACACCTTTTGCAGCTCAGGTTGCTTCCGAAGTGGCCGGTCGTGCTGCTATCGAACAGGGTATCAAGAACCTGGACGTAGAAATTAAGGGTCCCGGTCCTGGCCGTGAATCTTCGGTTCGCGCCCTGGGTGCTCTGGGTATCCGTATCACTTCCATCGCGGACGTGACACCGGTACCTCACAACGGCTGCCGCCCTCAAAAGCGTCGTCGTATCTAATTTTTGTAAGCCCACCGCCACCCGGGTTGTTTTTGGCACCCCGGGTGGCTCCCGTGCGTAAGCACGGTAGATGAATCAAAGGAAACTCAAGTGGCACGTTATATCGGCCCCAAGGCCAAACTCTCCCGCCGTGAAGGCACCGACCTGTTCCTGAAGAGCGCTCGTCGCTCCATCGCGGACAAGGCAAAGTTCGATACCAAGCCTGGCCAACACGGTCGCACATCCGGTCAGCGTACTTCTGACTACGGTCTGCAGCTGCGTGAAAAGCAGAAGGTCAAGCGCATGTACGGCGTGCTGGAAAAGCAATTCCGCCGCTACTTTGAAGCTGCTGACCAGAAGAAGGGCAACACTGGCGCGAACCTGCTGGGTCTGCTGGAAACTCGTCTGGACAACGTGGTCTACCGCATGGGCTTCGGCTCAACACGTGCTGAAGCACGTCAGCTGGTTTCCCACAAGGCCATCACTGTGAACGGCCAATCTGTGAACATCCCTTCCTACTTGGTGAAGGCTGGTGACGTGATTGCTGTGCGTGAGAAGTCCAAGAAGCAAGCCCGTATTGTTGAAGCTCTGCAATTGGCTCAGCAAGTTGGCTTCCCCGCTTGGGTAGAAGTGAGCCTGGACAAGGCTGAAGGTACCTTTAAGCAAGTGCCTGACCGCGATCAATTCGCAGCCGACATCAACGAATCTCTGATCGTTGAGTTGTACTCGCGTTAATCGTAGTTTCGGTTGAGCAATCAACCATCCCGTTCCTAAACCGCGAGGCATCGCGGTTTAGGTGCTTCACCAGCCTTACCGGTGTAACGAGCCGGGGGTATTGAGAGGAAGTCTGCATGCAAACAAATCTGCTGAAACCCAAGACGATTAATGTTGAGCAGCTTGGCCACAACCGTGCCAAGGTGACGCTGGAGCCTTTTGAGCGTGGCTATGGTCATACGCTGGGCAATGCCCTGCGCCGCGTTTTGCTCTCGTCCATGGTGGGTTACGCAGCGACGGAAGTCACGATTGCTGGCGTGCTGCACGAGTACTCGTCCATCGATGGCGTGCAAGAAGATGTGACCAACATCCTCCTGAACCTGAAGGGCGTGGTGTTCAAGCTGCATAACCGTGACGAAGTGACTCTGAGTCTGCGCAAGGATGGCGAAGGCGTGGTGACCGCGCGTGACATCCAGACTCCCCATGACGTTGAGATCATCAATCCTGACCACGTGATCGCCAACTTGTCGCAAGGCGGCAAGCTGGATATGCAGATCAAGGTGGAGCAGGGCCGTGGCTATGTGCCCGGCAACGTGCGCCGCTACGGTGACGAGTCGACCAAGTCGATTGGTCGCATCGTGCTGGACGCATCGTTCTCGCCCGTTCGTCGCGTGAGCTACACCGTGGAATCTGCACGTGTGGAACAGCGTACCGATCTGGACAAGCTGGTTGTCGAAATCGAAACCAACGGCGCTATCAACGCTGAAGACGCAGTGCGCGCATCCGCCAAGATCTTGGTGGAACAGCTGGCTGTGTTTGCACAGTTGGATGGCGAGTTTGGCGAAGGCGGCATCTTGGGTGGCGGTGGCAACAGCCGTTCGAACGCTCAGACGTTTGACCCCATCTTGTTGCGTCCTGTCGACGAGTTGGAGCTGACTGTACGTTCCGCCAACTGCTTGAAGGCTGAGAACATTTACTACATCGGTGATCTGATCCAGCGCACCGAAAACGAGCTGCTGAAGACGCCTAACCTGGGTCGTAAGTCGCTCAACGAAATCAAGGAAGTTTTGGCTTCCCGTGGCCTGACTCTGGGCATGAAGCTCGAGAACTGGCCACCAGCAGGCTTGGAAAAGCGTTAATTCGCTAGTCAAGCTATAATTGCTGGCTCTTTGCCCGAGAGGGTAGAGAGCCAGTTATTTTTACCAAAGTGCACCGGGCGGTACCTGATACGGCCACTCGACCAAACTATCTGAAAAGGAAAGCACCATGCGTCACGGAAATGGCCTGCGTAAACTGAACCGTACTTCTGCTCACCGCAAGGCGATGCTGCAGAACATGATGAACTCTTTGATCGAGCACGAAGCGATCAAGACCACGGTGCCTAAGGCCAAGGAATTGCGCCGCGTGATTGAGCCCATGATCACTCTGGCCAAGGTGGACACCGTGGCTAACCGCCGTCTGGCGTTTGACCGTCTGCGCGACCGCGACAGCGTCACCAAGCTGTTCAACGTGCTGGGCCCCCGCAACGCTAAGCGTCCTGGCGGCTACACACGCATCTTGAAGATGGGTTTCCGCGTGGGCGACAACGCACCTATGGCTTTTGTTCAATTGGTTGAACAAGCTGAAGAAGCTCAAGCCGCAGAATAAATCTGTGCTATAATTTTGGAATACCGCGAGGTGGAGCAGTCTGGTAGCTCGTTGGGCTCATAACCCAAAGGTCGTTGGTTCAAATCCGGCCCTCGCAACCAAATCAAAAACCCTGTTGAAGCAATTCAACAGGGTTTTTTGTTGTCTGTCATTGCTGTGGGCATCAAAGATGCGTGTGGCAGTGCCTTGGTAATCAATACTGCAGCGTAGGGGTTTCTCTAGGCTGGCGCCCGCAGGTGGTTCAAGGTCGCGCTATAATTAATGCATATCGCGAGGTGGAGCAGTCTGGTAGCTCGTTGGGCTCATAACCCAAAGGTCGTTGGTTCAAATCCAGCCCTCGCAACCAAATCAAAAACCCTGTTGAAGCAATTCAACAGGGTTTTTTTGTGCTTGACTGGTCAGTTGCTAATAAAAAGATGAGCATTTAGCGTTTGTCGTGTGGTGATCTCAATATCAAAACACATAGATTTACTTATTTTGTAGGCGTACCAAGCTCCTAAAAGTGAGGCGTTGGGCTCCTGTTCTCAAGACGCAGGATTGCTCAAAAGCTGTTCCAGTACATCGCGCAGGCAGAACATGGCTTGTTGAAAGCAGGGGCTGTCGCGCTGCAGCCGGGCGGTGGGCACCAGCAACATCAGGGCATAAGGGCCGCGGTAGGTGTTGATGGCAACAGCGAGGGCGCTGACGCCGAGCACCACATCGTCAATGTCCTGCGCAAAACCCTGGAGCCGCACTTGGGCCAGCTCCTGCAGCAATGCCTCGGGCGTGGTGGAGTGGGGCTGCTCTTCCCGTGACAGCCATTCCAAAACCGTGGCTTCATCCATGCGTGCCAGCAGGGCTTTGCCTGCGGCGGTGACGTGCAGCGGCGGCACGATACCAATTTGAGGTACGACGCGCAAAGGTTGCTCGCCCACAAACGATTCGATGATGCGCAGCTTGTTCAAGTTCAGGTTGACCACGCACACCGTCTCCTGCAGCGATGTGGAGAGTTGCTCGGCATAAGGCTTGATGACGGAAACCACATCGGCATTGCTTTGATAAAGCATTTGCCCCAGCGCAGGGCCAAGGCGAAAGCCCGAAGGGCCTGCGGGTTCCACCAAGTTTTCTGCCACCAAGGCATTGATGATGCGCTGCACGGTGGAGCGCGGCAAATCCACTGCACTGGCAATCGCGGCCAAGCTCATGCCGCTGGGCTGCCCGTGGGCACTGAGGGTACGCATGATTTTGCTGCTCCGGGCAATGACTTGGATGCCGCCGTGTTGGCGGTCATCAGCATCTTCGGCGAGTTGTTCAGTCATGGGCAGTCTTTGTTCAGAAATCAGAGAAATGAGCAAGCGCCAAGCTTATCTCCTTCGGCGCGTGCGGGTTCGAACATGCGGTCGAGAGGAATTTTTAACCATCTGGTGATACACTGAATCGCAATGCAATACAAAGGACAGCGTTTTGGTCTGAAAACGCTGTCCTTTTGTCGTCAGAGCCTATATCTGCCAGCAATTGGCTGGCGCTTGCAAGGAGTGTGATTTCATGAGCGTGAAGCTTCCCAGCGCAGCGCGCACGGCATTGACCGTAGCGGCTGTGGCCATGTTGATGGCCTGTAGTGACCAGGCCGACCCGCAAGCGGGCGCACAGGGCCCGGCAGCCGTGGGTGTCTATACCGTCCAGACGCAGGCGGTGGCGTTAACGACCGAGCTGCCCGGGCGTGCGGTGGCTTCGCGTGTGGCGCAGGTGCGGCCACAGACCAGCGGCATTGTGCAAAAGCGTTTGTTTGAAGAAGGCAGCACGGTGAAAAAAGGCCAGGCCCTCTATCAAATTGACCCGGCCACCATGAACGCCCAGTTGGCCAAAGCGCAGGCACAGCTGCTGAGTGCGGAAAACTTGGCCAAGCGCTATGAAGTGCTGCGCGCCAAAAATGCCATCAGCCAGCAGCAACACGACGATGCCATGAGCGCTTGGCGCAATGCGCAGGCCGATGTGGAACTGGCACGCATCGATACCGTCTATGCCAAGGTGCTTTCACCGATTGCCGGGCGCATTGGCCGCTCCAACGTGACGGAAGGTGCCTTGGTCAGCCAGGGGCAGTCGCAAGAGATGGCGACGGTGCAGCAACTGGACCCTATCCACGTGGACATGCAGCAGTCCATGGCGGACATCCTGCGCTTGCAGGCGGAGAACG
>JAFAGF010000153.1 GCA_023422975.1 Pseudomonadota bacterium | reverse complement strand
TTCATAAAAAAACCGCCCGAAGGCGGTTGGATGCAAAAGCGCGAGGCGTGCAGGTTTACATCACTGCAGCGATGGCCTTGCACACGTGCTCGATGTTTTTGCTGTTCAGCGCAGCCACGCACATGCGGCCGGTGTCGGTGCCGTACACACCGAACTCAGAGCGCAGGCGCACCATTTGGTCCTTGCTCAGGCCGGAGTAGCTGAACATGCCGATCTGGGTGGTGATGAAGCTCATGTCTTGCTGCACGCCGGCAGCTTTGAGGCCGTCCACCAGCTTTTGGCGCATTTCCTTGATGCGCACGCGCATCTCACCGAGTTCTTTTTCCCACAGCGCGCGCAGCTCAGGGTTGTTGAGCACGGCAGCCACCACGGCGCCGCCGTGGGTAGGTGGGTTGGAGTAGTTGGTGCGAATGACGATCTTCAGCTGCGACAGCACGCGTGCAGCTTCGTCCTTGTCGGACGCCACCACGGACAGGGCGCCCACGCGCTCGCCGTACAGGCTGAAGCTCTTGGAGAACGAGGTAGATACAAAAATGTTCAGGCCTGCAGCCACAAACTTGCCGATCACGGCGCCGTCTTCGGCAATGCCGTGGCCAAAGCCTTGGTAGGCCATGTCCAGGAAGGCGACCAGGCCCTTGGCCTTGACCACTTCAATCACTTGGTCCCACTGGGCAGCGGTGATGTCGTAGCCGGTGGGGTTGTGGCAGCAGGCGTGCAGCACGACCACGGTGCCGGCAGCGGCAGCGTTCAGGTCAGCCAGCATGCCAGCGAAGTCGATGGAGCGGGTGGCTGCATCGTAGTAAGCGTAGGTGCCAACTTCAAAACCTGCGTTGGTGAAGATGGCCTTGTGGTTTTCCCAGCTGGGGTTGGAGATCAGCACCTTGGCGTTGGGGTTGAGCTTCTTCAGGAAGTCAGCGCCGATCTTCAGGCCGCCAGTGCCGCCGATGGCTTGCACGGTGGCTACGCGGCCAGAGGTGACTACATCCGAGTCAGCACCAAAAACCAGTGCCTTCACGCCGTTGTCGTAAGCCGCGATACCGTCGATAGGCAGGTAGCCACGGGGTGTGGGCTTGTCCATCATGGCCTTCTCAGCAGCTTGCACGCACTGGAGTAAAGGCAGCTTGCCGTTGTCATCGAAGTACACGCCCACGCCCAAATTCACCTTGCTGGGGTTGGTGTCGGCTGCGAATTGTTCGTTCAGACCCAGAATAGGGTCGCGGGGGGCCATCTCGACGGCGGTAAACAGAGACATGGATTGTCCTTGAGGGTAGAAATAATGCAGCAAACCCTCAACTGACTCCTGCGGTAGGCTTGAGGGTTAGCTCGCCATTTTACTCCGGCAATAGCCTATGCGCTGAAGACATAAACTCATGCAAGACCAAAACATTGCTTCTGAGCCGCAAGGCACTTTTGTCAGTTTTCCCGACTCGCCTTTCGAGTTGTTTCAGCCTTATCCGCCTGCGGGCGATCAGCCCACCGCTATTGAAAAGCTGGTGGAAGGTGTGCAAGACGGTGAAACCTTTCAGACTTTGCTGGGGGTCACCGGATCTGGCAAGACATTCACCATGGCAAATGTGATTGCGCGCCTGGGGCGGCCGGCCATCATTTTTGCGCCCAACAAAACTCTGGCGGCGCAGTTGTACAGCGAGTTCCGAGAGTTCTTCCCGCGCAATGCGGTGGAGTACTTCGTGAGTTACTACGACTATTACCAGCCCGAGGCGTATGTGCCGCAGCGTGACCTGTTCATTGAAAAGGACAGCGCCATCAATGAGCACATTGAGCAAATGCGTCTGTCATGCACCAAAAGTCTGATGGAGCGCCGCGATGTGGTGATTGTGGCGACGGTATCGGCCATCTACGGCATTGGTGAGCCAGAGAGTTACCACCAAATGGTGATGACGGTGCGCACCGGCGACCGCATGAACCAGCGCGATGTGATTGCACAGCTCATTCGCATGCAATACCAGCGTAACGACCAAGACTTCAGCCGTGGCACTTTCCGCGTGCGTGGTGACACGATTGATGTGTTTCCTGCCGAGCACTCTGAGCTGGCGCTGCGCATCGAGCTGTTTGACGATGAAATTGATACGCTGCAGCTGTTTGATCCATTAACGGGCCGCATTCGCCAGAGCATTCCGCGTTTTACGGTCTATCCCAGCAGCCACTACGTGACGCCGCGCGACAAGGTGCTGGCTGCGGTGGAGACCATCAAGGAAGAGCTGCGCGAGCGCAGCAAGCAATTGGTAGACATGGGCAAGCTGGTGGAGGCGCAGCGCCTAGAGCAGCGCACCCGTTTTGATTTGGAAATGCTCAGCGAAGTAGGGCACTGTAAAGGCATTGAGAACTACACGCGCCATCTCTCGGGGGCTGCGCCTGGAGAGCCGCCCAGTACATTGACCGATTACATGCCCAAGGACTCGATCATGTTTTTGGATGAGAGCCACCAGATGATCGGGCAGCTCAATGCCATGTACAACGGTGACCGCGCCCGCAAGATGACGCTGGTGGAGTATGGCTTTCGCTTGCCCTCGGCCATGGACAACCGGCCGCTGAAGTTTGAAGAGTTTGAGCAGCGCATGCGGCAGGTGGTTTTTGTATCGGCAACACCTGCGGAGTACGAGAAAACGCATTCGGGTCAGGTGGTGGATCAGGTGGTGCGTCCCACAGGCTTGGTGGATCCGGAGATTGAGGTGCGCCCGGCCACCCACCAGGTGGACGATGTGCTGCAGGAAATTCGCTTGCGCAGCGAGCAGCAAGAGCGGGTGCTGATCACTACGCTGACCAAGCGCATGGCCGAACAGTTGACGGACTACCTGACGGAAAACGGGGTGAAAGTGCGCTATTTGCACTCGGACATCGATACCGTGGAGCGCGTGGAAATCATTCGTGATTTGCGCCTCGGGGTGTTTGATGTGTTGGTGGGCATCAATTTGCTGCGGGAGGGGTTGGATATTCCTGAGGTGTCGCTGGTAGCCATCTTGGATGCCGACAAAGAAGGCTTTTTGCGTGCCGAGCGCAGTCTGATTCAAACCATTGGGCGTGCTGCGCGGAATCTGAATGGCAAGGCAATTTTGTATGCCGATCGCATTACGGACTCCATGCGCAAGGCGATGGATGAGACGGAGCGCCGCCGTGCCAAGCAAATTGCCTTCAATGAAGCAAATTGCATAACGCCAAAGGCACTTGTCAAGCGGGTGAAAGACCTAATTGATGGGGTGTATAGCGAAAAAAGTGTACGGGCGGCGGATGAGCAAAGTCGTGCGCAAGTCCGCCATGGGGTGTTCGAGGAAATGTCTGACGCGGAGCTCACCAAGGAGATCAAGAAAATGGAGAAGGAGATGCTGGAGCGCGCCAAGAACCTTGAATTTGAAGCGGCTGCTCGCTTGCGTGATCAGCTTGCAGTGCTCAAGAAAAAACTGTTTGGAGCTTGATTTTGAAGCACTTTTTCTGCGGTGATAGTTTGGTTTTATGACGGCGATTGGGTGTATCCGACAAAATTGATGGGGTTTCTGGTATACTTCGGGTATTCACTCAACAACAACAAAAAACTTCTTAATTTGAAGGGCTCGGCGCGCTGGATGAACAGCGAAGCTGGAGTAAGGGCGGAGACGGTAGTCAATCCGGTTTGCCGCGATTGATGTTTCTGTAACTAACAGCCTGACTGAAGGAGCTCACGATGCGTCTTACTACAAAAGGCCGCTTTGCGGTCACAGCTATGATCGACTTGGCACTGCGCCAAAACAATGGCCCTGTCACGCTGGCCGCGATCAGTCAGCGCCAGCAAATTTCGCTGTCCTACCTAGAGCAGTTGTTTGGCAAGCTGCGCCGCCATGAATTGGTGGAGTCCACACGCGGCCCCGGTGGCGGCTATACCTTGGCCCGCAAGGCGGCTGAGATCACAGTTGCAGACATCATTGTGTCGGTGGATGAGCCCATTGATGCTACCCAGTGCGGTGGCAAGGAAAACTGCATGGGTGAAGCAGGCCGTTGCATGACGCACGAACTGTGGTCGGCACTGAACCAGCGCATGGTGGAGTTTTTAGATTCCGTCACCCTGCAAAAGCTGGTGGACGAGCAGTTGGCCAAGGGTATTCAGATCGAAGACAAGCCTGTGGTGCGTCGTGCGATTTCGACTGCTCCTGTGGTCAAGCCCATCCGTGTGAATGCCCCTAACTCGGTGTTTGCACTGGGCAACGTGTTCGCCAAGTCTTGATCGCGAGAGTGAGCCCGCCGGGTGCGCTCGGCAGGCAGTGAAGAGTTTTCAATAGGGCATCGAAGGGTGCCAGACAGATTTCAATAGAGCCAGCCATGGACATGACCCCACATTTCCCCATCTACCTTGACTACGGTGCGACTACACCTTGCGATCCTCGCGTGGTGGACGCCATGATTCCGTGGTTGCGTGAACACTTCGGCAATGCTGCATCCCGCAGCCATGCTTGGGGTTGGGAAGCTGAGGAAGCGGTGGAGAAGGCTCGCCAGCAAGTGGCTGAGTTGATTGGCGCGGACCCTCGCGAAATTGTGTGGACCAGTGGCGCGACCGAGTCTGATAACTTGGCCATCAAGGGTGCAGCACATTTCTACCAGGGCAAGGGCAAGCACCTGATCACGGTCAAGACAGAGCACAAAGCGGTTCTGGATACCATGCGTGAGCTGGAGCGCCAAGGCTTTGAAGTCACGTACCTGGATGTTCAGGAAAACGGTCTGTTGGATCTGGATGTGTTCAAGGCAGCTATTCGTCCTGACACTATTTTGGTCAGCGTGATGGCGGTGAACAATGAAACCGGCGTCATTCAAGACCTGAATACCATTGGTTCGATTTGCCGCGAAAAGGGCATCATTTTCCACGTCGACGCAGCGCAAGCTACCGGCAAGATGCCTTTGGATATGGCTTCCATGCCGATTGATTTGATGAGCTTGGCATCGCACAAGACCTATGGCCCGAAAGGCATTGGCGCTTTGTATGTGCGTCGCAAGCCCCGCGTGCGCCTGGAAGCGCAAATGCACGGTGGTGGTCACGAGCGCGGCATGCGTTCGGGCACTTTGGCCACCCACCAAATCGTGGGTATGGGCGAAGCTTTCCGCATTGCCAAGGAAGAAATGCAGCAAGACTTTGAGCACGCCAAGCGCTTGCAGCAGCGTTTGCTTGATGGCCTGAAGGACATTGAGCAGGTGTTCGTCAATGGTGATTTGGAGCACCGCGTACCCCACAACTTGAACATCAGCTTCAACTATGTGGAAGGTGAATCCTTGATCATGGGTATCAAGGGTTTGGCTGTTTCCTCGGGTTCGGCATGTACCTCTGCCAGCCTGGAGCCCAGCTATGTGCTGCGAGCCCTGGGTCGTAGCGATGAGTTGGCGCACAGCTCGTTGCGTATGACGATTGGCCGCTTCACGACCGAAGAGGAGATCGACTATGCCATTTCGACCATTCGCCAAAACGTGGCCAAGCTGCGTGAGCTGAGCCCTTTGTGGGAAATGTACAAGGATGGTATTGATCTGAGCACCATCCAGTGGGCTGAGCACTAAGCACGCCAACGAACTGATTATTTGAATTCAAGAGGTAGACACCATGGCTTACTCCGACAAGGTTATTGACCACTACGAAAATCCCCGCAATGTTGGCTCTTTTGACAAGGGTGACGACAGCGTTGGTACTGGCATGGTGGGTGCGCCTGCATGTGGTGACGTAATGAAGCTGCAAATCAAGGTAAACCCAGAGACTGGCGTGATCGAAGATGCGCGCTTTAAGACCTATGGTTGCGGCTCTGCGATTGCTTCCTCATCGCTGGTGACCGAGTGGGTCAAGGGTAAGACGCTGGACGAAGCAGCCGCGTTGAAAAACAGCGTGATTGCTGAAGAGCTGGCTTTGCCTCCAGTCAAGGTGCATTGCTCCATCTTGGCCGAAGACGCGATCAAGGCGGCTGTGAATGACTACCGCGCCAAGCGTGGTGAGACTGTTGCTGCTGAATAAAAATGGCAGTTACGCTCTCTGATGCAGCTGCACGCCATGTCAATCGCTATTTGACAAAGCGTGGCAAAGGGATCGGGGTGCGCTTGGGGGTGAAAACCACCGGCTGCTCCGGTCTGGCCTACAAGCTGGAATATGTGGACGATCAAGATCCAGATGACATCGTGTTTGAGAGCAATGGCGTCAAGGTCATGATTGATCCCAAGAGCTTGGCTTATATCGATGGCACAGAGCTGGACTTTGTGCGCGAAGGATTGAATGAGGGCTTCAAGTTCCACAATCCGAACGAGCGGGATCGTTGCGGTTGTGGTGAGAGCTTCCGCATCTAAATTGCCAACGGGCCTGCGTGCCCATACACACAAAACCGCCATTGCTCTCGTGCTGGCGGTTTTTTATTGACATGAATCTGCAGTCTGACGATTTTGAATTGATGGGTTTGCCGCGGCAGTTTGCACTGGATCGCGCCATGCTCGATGCACGTTGGAAAGAATTGCAAAAGCAAACACATCCGGATCGTTTTGCAGGTGAGGGTGGGGTTGCACAGCGTGTGGCCATGCAGTGGTCGGTGCGCATCAACGAGGCTTATCAGCGGTTGAAAAATCCGCTTAAGCGGGCGGCCTATCTGTGCGAGCTGTTTGGCGCGCCTGTGCGGGCTGAAGACAACACGGCCATGCCGACATCTTTTTTGATGCAGCAAATGGAGTGGCGTGAAGCATTGGAAGATGCGACGACGCTAGATCATCTGGATGATTTGGAGTCGGAAGTGGCTTCAGTAAAGCGCGGAATGCTTCAAAAGTGTGAGCAATTGCTGGTGTCGGAGGCCGGTGCTCATGAGGCGGTGCAAACCGTGAGATCCCTCATGTTTGTTGAGCGCTTTGCACAAGACATCGATCGACGCCGCGAGCAACTGGAACAATAGGCTTGTTAGACGCCTTGGGCTAGCCGCCGGGGCACAAGAGCGGTTGTGCCGCTCATAAAGAGACAGATTCACACCATGGCCTTATTGCAAATTTCAGAACCCGGTCAATCTCCCAATCCTCACCAGCGCCGCATTGCGGTGGGTATCGATTTGGGCACTACGCATTCTTTGGTGGCCTCTGTGCGCAATGGCGTAGCAGAGTGCTTGCCTGATGATGATGGGCGAGTGCTTTTGCCATCAATAGTGCGCTATGCGCCAGAAGGCAAACGAGAGATTGGCTATGCCGCGCGCAGCCATGAGGTGGATGACGCGGCCAATACCATTGTGTCGGTCAAGCGATTTATGGGGCGCAGCCTCTCAGACTTGGGAGAGCACGCGCAGCAATTGCCTTATGCCTTTGAGCAACCTGACGCGAACGCGATGGTTGCGCTGCAAACGCGTGCGGGCTTAAAGAGTCCGGTGGAGATCAGTGCCGAGATTTTGGCCACGCTGCGCTACCGTGCGGAAGATACGTTCAATGACGATATCCACGGTGCGGTGATTACTGTTCCAGCGTATTTTGATGATGCGCAGCGCCAAGCAACCAAAGATGCAGCCAAGTTGGCGGGTTTGAATTTGCTGCGCTTGATCAATGAGCCGACGGCTGCGGCCATTGCCTATGGGTTGGATAACGCCAGCGAAGGCATTTATGCGGTGTATGACCTGGGTGGTGGTACTTTTGACATCTCCATCTTGCGTTTGACGCAAGGTGTGTTTGAAGTGATCGCAACTGGCGGGGATTCGGCCTTGGGTGGCGATGACTACGACGCAGCCTTGGTGCGCTGGGTGTTGCAGCAAGCTGCTGTGCAGCCGCAGTCACCCGAAGACTGGGCGGCGCTGCGTGTGGCTGCCAAAGCCTGCAAAGAGCGCTTGACGGATTCCGACAGCACAGTCTTTGCATTGACTTTGCCCAGTGGCCCAGCATTGACGCAACCCGTAGGGCGAGAAGATTTTGCGCAGGCAACGACTGCCCTGACCAAGCGTTCGCTGCAGGCGGTGCGCCGTGCACTGCGGGATGCGGATCTCGCGGTGGAAGATGTCAAAGGTGTAGTGATGGTCGGGGGCTCCACTCGTATGCCCCAGGTGCGTGAGGCTGTGGCGCAGCTATTTGGCCAGCCACCGTTGACCAACTTGAACCCTGATGAAGTGGTGGCGCTGGGCGCCGCCATTCAAGCCAATCAATTGGCCGGCAATAACGCGGCTGGCGAGTTGCTGCTGCTGGATGTGATTCCGCTGTCGTTAGGCATTGAGACCATGGGTGGTTTGGTCGAGCGCATCATCTCGCGCAACGAAACCATTCCTACGGCCCGTGCGCAAGACTTCACCACGTACAAAGACGGCCAGACAGCGATGGCCATTCACGTGGTGCAGGGCGAGCGTGATTTGGTGAAAGACTGTCGCAGTCTGGCGCGTTTTGAGCTGCGTGGCATTCCTGCAATGGCCGCTGGCGCTGCGCGCATTCGCGTGAGCTTTACGGTGGACGCTGATGGCCTGCTGTCTGTCAGTGCCAAAGAGCAGGGCAGTGGGGTAGAGGCGCATATCGAGGTGAAGCCTTCTTATGGCCTGTCTGATGAGCAGGTGGCCCAAATGCTGCAAGACGGCTTTGCCACGGCCCAAGAAGATATGAAGGCACGTGCGCTGGTTGAGGCGCGTGTGGATGCCGATCGCATGCTGCTGGCTACCCAAAGTGCGCTGGATGCAGATGGCGATGTACTCGCGCCTGCGCAGCGTGCAGAGATCGAAGTCCTGATGGCGCAATTGCGCCAGGCTGTGACTTCGGAGGATGCTGCTGTGGTTGAGGCGGCCACGCAAACACTGGCCAAAGGTACGGAGTCGTTTGCGGCAGAGCGTATGAACCGCGGCATTCGCGAAGCCTTGGCAGGCAAAAGCGTTCAATCTATTTCTTGATCTATTCAGAATTCAGAATATGGCAATTATCAAAATTCTTCCCCACGCAGAATACTGTCCTGAAGGTGCAAGCTTGGAAGTGCCGGCTGGCACTTCTATTTGCGAGGCCTTGCTGGATAACAATATCAAGATCGAGCACGCTTGCGATATGAGCTGTGCTTGCACCACCTGCCACGTGATCGTGCGCGAAGGTTTCAACAGCTTGAATGCTTCTGAAGAAGAAGAGGACGATTTGTTGGACCGCGCCTGGGGCCTGGAGCCGCAGTCGCGCTTGAGTTGCCAAGCCATCGTGGCGCAGACCGATCTGGTGGTGGAAATTCCCAAGTACTCGATCAACCACGCCAAAGAAAACCACTGATAGCTATGTCACGTCTTATCGTTCTGGATACGGAAACCACCGGCCTGTCTGCAGAGACGGGCGATCGGGTGATTGAGCTGGGCTGTGTAGAGCTGTTGAACCGTAAGCTCACAGGCAATAACCTGCATCTGTATTTCAATCCAGAACGAGACAGCCACCCCGATGCACTGCGTGTGCACGGGCTGACGACAGAGTTTTTGAGTGACAAGCCCAAGTTTGCAGACAAGGTGCAAGAGATCTTGGCTTATCTGCAAGGCGCAGAACTGATCATTCACAACGCCCCTTTTGACATAGGCTTTTTGAACAAAGAGTTGTCACTGCTGGGGCTCAAGCCAATCACGAGCTATGTGGGCAAGGTGACGGATTCCTTGGCAATGGCCAAAGAAATGTTTCCTGGCAAACGCAACTCGCTGGATGCTCTGTGCTCGCGCCTGGAAGTAGACAACAGCGGCCGTGAGTTGCACGGCGCGTTGCTGGACTCGGAGTTGCTGGCGGACGTCTACATCAATATGACGCGTGGCCAGAACTCGTTGGCCATGTTGGATGATGGCATGGGCGGTGCTGGCGGATCGGGCGGCGGTGCGCCAGTGATGGACTTGACCGGCTTCAAACTGCCAGTGCTGCAGGCCAATGCACAAGAGCTGGCGCTGCACACATCGGTGCTGGCGGAGATTGACAAGGCGTCTGGAGACAAAACTATTTGGCGTGTTTGGGAAAACGCCAAATAAGCTGGGCTATAATCGAGGGCTTGTCAGATCACTGCTTATTGGTGGTTTTGATTGGGGTGATTAGCTCAGCGGTAGAGCACTGCCTTCACACGGCAGGGGTCACATGTTCGATCCATGTATCACCCACCACTTTTAAAGTTTGCACGTTTTTGCAAATTTGGCGTGATTAGCTCAGCGGTAGAGCACTGCCTTCACACGGCAGGGGTCACATGTTCGATCCATGTATCACGCACCATTTTCAAGTTGGCAGGTATGTCAGCGTAGGGTGATTAGCTCAGCGGTAGAGCACTGCCTTCACACGGCAGGGGTCACATGTTCGATCCATGTATCACCCACCAGTTTTTAGGTTTGCACGTTTTTGCAGATTTGGCGTGATTAGCTCAGCGGTAGAGCACTGCCTTCACACGGCAGGGGTCACATGTTCGATCCATGTATCACGCACCATTTTCAAATTGGCAGGTATGTCAGCGCAGGGTGATTAGCTCAGCGGTAGAGCACTGCCTTCACACGGCAGGGGTCACATGTTCGATCCATGTATCACCCACCAATTCAAAGCCTCTTAGATTTTGTGTCTAAGAGGCTTTTTGTTT
>JAFAGF010000133.1 GCA_023422975.1 Pseudomonadota bacterium | reverse complement strand
AAGAGGACGCAGTCCAACGCCTGGCGCCTTTGCGTGCATTGGTGCTCTATCTGGTGGCGGGTCTGCTGTGGTTTGGTGCGGGCGACTTCATCATGCCGCTGCTGGTCACCGATCAGGGGCTGTACATCACACTGCAGCGAGCGCAGGACTACATCTTTGTGGTGGCTTCTGGCGCTCTGGCCGCCTGGCTGGTGTGGCGCACCATGCAGGCCGAGCAGCGCCGTGTGGCGGTGCGCCAAGAACTGGCGCAGAGCGAAGAGCAACTGCGTCTGGCCCTGGATGGCAGTGGCAGCGGCATGTGGGACTGGGACATGGTGCGCAAGTGCCACACCTTCTCGCAAGGCATGGCCAGCATCTTGCGCTACCAGGGCGATGATTTTGGGCGTGACTTTCATTTCCGCGCCCGCCTGCACCCTGAAGACAGTGCGATGGTGCAAGATGAAGTGCGTATGGCGCTGATGACAGGCAAGCCTTTTGCTGTGACGGCCCGTTTGCAAGGTTTTGATGGCGCATACCGCTGGTACGAGGCGCGGGGTACGCGGCACGTGGATGGCAGTGGTCAGCCGGTGCGCTTTTCCGGGATCATTGCGGACAAGACCCAGCAGCGCCAAGAGGAAGAGCGCCTGCGCCTGGCCGCGACCGTGGTGGACAACACGGCCGAAGGCATTGTGGTGACTGATGCGCACAGCAACATCTTGTCGACCAATGCCGCGTTTTCACGGCTTTTGGGCTACGAGTGTGAGGAATTGCTGGGCAAGCGCCCCTCGGCATTCAAGTCCGGGCGGCATGACAAAGCTTTTTACGACGCAATGTGGGCCAGCTTGCACCGCACCGGACACTGGCGCGGTGAGATCTGGAACAAGCGCAAGAACGGTGAGATTTTTCCGGAGCGCATGTCGCTCAACGCCGTCAAGGATGAGCATGGGAAAACCACCCACTACGTGTGCATGTTCACCGATATTTCCCAAGAGAAGCAGCGTGAGGAGCAACTGCAGTTTTTGGCGCACCGCGATGCGTTGACCGGCTTGGCCAATCGCACCTGGTTTAGCCAGGAGCTGGCGCGTTCGGTGGAGGATGCCCACGCCAGCGGCGAAAAACTGGCGGTCATCTTGCTGAACCTGGATCGTTTCAAGGACGTGAACGACAGCTATGGCCATGCGGTGGGGGATGAGGTGCTGCGTCACATTGCCCGCCAAGTGCAATCGGCCTTGCGTCCGGGCGATTTGATTGCACGGATGACGGGCGATGAAATTGTGGTACTGGCCCGCCAGTTGGTGGCCTGTGAAGATGCCTCCGATATTGCAGAGCGTCTGATTCATGCGGCTGCACAGCCGTGGAAGTCACCCGATGGCTTTGCGGTCGTGGTGAGTGTGAGTGCCGGTATTTGCTGTTACCCGCAGCACGCGCAGACGGCTGCGCTGCTGGTGCAAGGCGCCCATGCGGCGGTGTATGGCGCCAAGCAAGGCAAGGGTGGCAGTAATTTGTGGTGCTTCTTCAATGAAGACATGACGCAGGCTGCGCGCGAACGCATCGCGCTGGAGTCCCGTTTGCGCAATGCCTTGGCCCAGGGGCATTTGCAGATGTTCTACCAGCCGCAAATTGAGATTGCGACGGGAAATATTGTGGGCTGCGAGGCGCTGATGCGGTGGTTTGACCCGGTAGAGGGCATGATTTCCCCCGCGCGCTTCATCCCTGTGGCAGAGACATCAGGCCTGATTGGGCCCTTGGGGGAATGGGCACTGGCAGAGGCTTGCCGCCAGGCCCAGGCGTGGAGTGCGCAAGGCTTGCCAGCGATTTCGATGGCGGTGAATGTGTCGCTGCACCAGTTCCTGCTGACCGACATTGTGGGCTGCACCCGCAAGGCGCTGGAGGGCTCGGGTTTTCCTGCGGTGTGCCTGGAACTGGAGATCACTGAAAGCGCATTGGCCGAACGCCCCGATGAAGCGTTGACGGTGCTGCGCAATCTCAAGAGTCTGGGTTTGCGACTGGCGGTGGACGACTTTGGCACCGGTTATTCGTCGCTGGCGCACCTCAAGCGCTTTCCGATCGACTTACTCAAAATTGACCAGAGTTTTATTCGCGATATTCCGAACAGCCCGGACGATATGGCCATCAGCCATGCCGTGATTGCCATGGGCCAGAGCATGGGGATGGATGTGTTGGCGGAAGGCGTGGAAACCGCTGCGCAGCTGGAGTTTTTGCGCCAACACGGCTGTAACTTCTACCAAGGCTATTTTTGCAGCAAGCCCTTGCCTGCAGCAGAGTTCACCCAGTTGCTGGTAGGTGAGCGGCAACGCCAGCAGCAAATCCATGCGGACAATACCTTTGAAATTTGAGCCTAGGTTGTGTCGGGTGGCTGCCACATGAAAAAAAAAGAGGCCAGCAAGGCCTCTTTTTTATGGGTGTGTCTATGCCGGCTTAGTGAATCAACACTGGGTTTTGTGCTAACTGGGCATAGCGCTCCAAGGTGTCTTCGACCTCTTCTTCACTGGGGGACTCGCGTTGCCACGATTGAATCACTTGCTGAAAAAGCTCGGCCCAAGAGCCATCCAGGTAGACCTCTTTGCCGGAGCGCTTGTCCACAATCTCAAAACCGTGGCGAGGCAGTGCAGGGGCGGGAGTCTGTCCGTCGGCCAGCATCACTTCTGTGGGCAAACCCAAATCGGGCTTGAGATGGAGCACCACAAAAGAATCCGAGTCATAAAGCATTTGCATGGTGGCCCTCCTTTCTTGTCTGTCTGACAACGTCTGTGAAGTCCTCACATGAAGGCGTTGCCGACAGTTTCAAGCAGCATGACGAAATGCATGCAAGGTCAGTATTCCATGAATACGCAATCCCTGCGCAGACACCCCGTCAGTGGAGCTTAGGGTTTGCTGTGGGACGTGAGCTTTAGGTCCAGCTCGTCACGGCCACCATCCTCAACCATGCGGATGCGCACCGGCAGATAACCCAGGCTGGGGGCTACCCACATGGCCGAGTGAATGCCGTCAGCGTCCGTGCTGTCAGCGTTGTGCTCTAGCTTGATGGCGGCCATACGTCCTGCAGGGAGTTGCAAATTTTCTGTGCTGCGCACCGTAAACGTCCAGGGTGCAACGCGGCTGGTACTGGCTGCTTGTACCGTGATGCGCGTGCCCGGCGGGTATGCTTTGGGCGCTGCGGCGAGCATGCCGGCGACCTGGAAAAACACACTCATGCGGTCTTGGGTGCCCAGCACCAAAGGTGCGGGTGTGTTGCCACGGCTAAAGCGAATCTGGTTGGCCTGGGTATCAAATGTGGCGCTGTGTTCTTTGCGACCCCGGTCCAGAAAAATTTCTGGTCGCAAGCCACCTGCCGCAATGGTGCCCACGCTAGCCTGGCGGCGGCTGCCCAGCACCGGGATTTGCACTTCCTGCGATGCTTCATAGCGTTGGCCTTGGGGCAGCCAGTCGAGCTGTGCCTTGGTTTGATAAGGCAGGTTTTTGATTTTGCCCTGCACCGTAAATTGCATGCGCGCAGCAGAGGGCGCTTTCCAAGCTAGGCTGCTGGCAAGCAGCTTGCCTTGTGCGTTGCGCACCTCGATGGGTGCAGCAGCAGTTTGCGCATGGAGCACGCCTGTGCTCAGGGCCAGCGCCAAGACAAAGCTGCCGGAGGCGCAACGCAACGCAGCGCCTCCTGTGAAAAAGAGTGATGGCATAGGTGAACCTTAGAATTTGCGGGATACACCGTGGACAGGTATGCGCGGCGCATACCATCCACCCCAGTTCTTCTATTTTGGCAGTAGCCCGCTGTGGCTGCTGCGGTATGGCCTTAGCGTCTACAACTCTTAGCCCATGAAACTAGCTACTTACAAAGATGGCTCCCGCGACGGACAACTGATTGTGGTGTCGCGTGACCTGCGCCTGGCCTGCTACGCCACAGGCATTGCTTCCCGCATGCAGCAGGTGCTGGACGACTGGAGCTTTATGGCACCCCAGTTGCAAGATCTGTACACGCAGCTCAATGCGGGCAGGGCCAATCACGCATTTGCATTGGATACCTCGCAGTGCATGGCACCACTGCCGCGCAGCCACCAGTTGGTGGAAGCTGCGGCCTATCCTTCCCATCTGGCGCTGACGCAGCCGGATTGGGCGCTGAGTGTGACCGACCCCCCCATGCGCCAAGGTGCCGGTGATAGCCTGGTGGGTGCTTGTGATGAGGTGGTTTTTGGTAGTGCGGCGATGGGGATCGACTTTGGCGCGGGCCTGGCTGCCGTCACTGTGGACGTGCCCATGGGGGCATCCCCCGAGCAGGCGCTGCATGGCATTCGAATGCTGATGCTTTGCAATAGCTTCAGCTTGCGCCAGCTCATGCCCAGCGCGCCCGCCCATGCATGGAGCAATGTGCAAAGCTGGCCTGCCGTGGGCTTTAGCCCGGTGGCAGTCACAGTGGATGAGCTGGGTGATGCCTGGCGTGGGGGCAAGGTGCATCTGCCGCTGCACACCAGTTGGAATGGGCGCAAGGTGGGCATGTGCGAGGCGGGCGAAGACATGGCGTTTCACTTTGGCCAACTGATTGCCCATGCAGCCAAAACACGCACGGTGCATGCGGGCAGTGTGGTGGGCACTGGTGTGGTCAGCAATGCGGGTGCCACGACAGGCCGGGGCAAGGAAAAACGCACTGATTGGCCCAAGGGCTACCACTGCATTGCAGAAAAGCGTGCGATGGAGCTGCAGCAAAGCGAGGCCGCAAGCACCGGCTATTTGCAGTTCGGCGACACGGTGCGCATCGAGATGAAAAACAAAGACGGCGTCAGTATTTTTGGTGCAATGGAGCAAACCATTGTGTCCCCGCAGGGGGATGGGAGTGACGATTCTTAAAGGTGAAAATGCCTTCTGGCGCTTTCTAGGTAAGCGCTAGCAGCTCTTCTTTTGTGAGTTGCAGGAATCTGACGAGTGTTGCTGCACAGGGTGTTCGCCGGCTACGGGCTTTGTTAACGTGGCACGCAGCAAAATTTCATACCCAGGAGAGGAGCGTGCGCATGTTTCGTGTGTCCAAGAGTCCGCAACTGCCGGCGGCTTTGCACATTCCCGCCAACGTGTGGCGTGATACGCCGCAGCGCTATGGTCGCATCAGCCGCTGGCTGCACTGGGGCATGGCGATACTGCTGGCATGGCAGTTCGCGGGCATGGTGGCCAAGGTCAGCTTGGGGCGTGATGCTGCGCTCACCAGCGCTTTGGCAGGGGCACATGCCCATGTGGGTTTGCTGCTGCTGGTGCTGTTTGTCGTGCGTGCTGGTTGGGGGCTGGCCAACAGTGGTCGGCGGCCTACCAATGGCGCTGGGGTACTGGGTATTGCTGCATGGCTGGGGCATATGACGCTGTATTTGCTGATGCTCGTCGTGCCGTTGCTGGCGGCACTGCGCATGCTGGGCAATAACCGGCCCTTTGCGTGGTTTGGCTGGATTCCCTTGAACGATGGCTCGGGCGAGAAGGTGGAGTGGATGGTGGCTCCCGCCAGTGCGGCCCATGGCCTGCTGGGCTGGGTGCTGCTGGCTTGCATTGCGGGGCATGCGTTGATGGTGCTGGTGCACCGGGTATGCCTGAAGGATGACGTGGCCCAGCGCATGCTGGGGCGCCTGTGATCAGTCTTTTCGCACAAAGTCCATCACGTCGCCGTTGGACTCTTCCAGATGAATGCGTACAGGTGCATAGCCTTGCGTGGCATGGAGCCACAGCAGCGCTTGCTCCGCATCACCGGTTTGAGGGATACGCCGCAGGCGCAGCGTAGGGCTGGCACCACCGGGCAAGCTCAGTATTTCCGGTGCCTGTACTTCAAAAGTCCATAGCTGCATGCGGCGCGACCCGAGGGTGGGAATCGTGATGCGGGTGCCGGCTGCGCGCAGGTCTGGCGTGCTTTGCAAGATGGCTGCTAATTGCAAAAAAACGCTCAGGCGGTCTTGGGTGCCAGGCCCAATCGGCGTGGCTGGGCGTGCAGGGGTGAACGAGGCCTGGTAGGCCTTCCAGTCCAAGGCAACCGTGCGTTTTTTGGCAAAGCGACGGTCGGTAAATACCTGGGGCTGTAGCCCCTGCGGTGTCAGCAGCCCTGCGCTGGTTTGCTCCATGGAGCCCAGTAGAAACGCGCTAATGCGCTGCCGTGCTTGATAACGTGCACCCTCGGTATGCCACTCCAGCTCTGCCTGGGCATGGTATTGCATGCCTTTGATCCAACCTTCAACTTGAAAACGCAGCAATTGGTGTTGTGGCAGCGCAGAGCCATCCATGGGCAGCGCGATCGTGACGGATGCACCGCTGGCATCTTGCAC
>JAFAGF010000132.1 GCA_023422975.1 Pseudomonadota bacterium | reverse complement strand
CTGGACAAGCAAATGGATCTGGTCAAGCAAGTCGTACCTAACGCCAAGCGCGTGGGCATGGTCTACAACCCCGGCGAAGCCAACTCCGTCGTGGTTGTCAAAGAGCTGCAAAAACTGCTGCCTAAGCTAGGCATGACCTTGGTCGAGGCTGCAGCCCCCCGTTCGGTGGACGTGAGCAGCGCCGCACGCAGCCTGGTCGGCAAGGTCGATGTGATCTACACCTCCACCGACAACAACGTGGTTTCGGCCTACGAAGCGCTGGTCAAGGTGGGCCAAGATGCAAAGATTGCACTCGTTGCCTCTGACACCGACTCCGTCAAGCGTGGCGCCGTGGCAGCCTACGGCATCAACTACCGTGATCTGGGCGAGCAAACAGGCCGCATGGTGGCCCGCATTCTGAAGGGTGAAGCACCGGGCACCATCAAGCCCGAAGTCAGCACCAAGATGGAGCTGTTCGTGAACCCTGGTGCCGCCGAAAAACAAGGCGTCAAGCTCTCTGACGTTTTGGTAAAAAGCGCGGCAGAAGTCGTCAAGTAATCCCTCCTTCTGCATGAAGGCAGGCGCCAATAGGTTGGCCCTGCCTTTTTTCGTTCCCTCCCAGCAACCGACTGTTTCCGCTCCATGTCTCTGTTTTCGCTGCTCGGTGCCATTGAAATTGGCCTGATCTTTGCCCTCGTCGCGCTGGGTGTCTATATCTCTTTTCGATTGCTGCGCTTTCCTGACCTGACGGTCGATGGCAGCTTCCCTCTGGGTGGCGCCGTATGCGCCGTGCTGATTGCCACAGGCTACAACCCGTGGCTGGCTACTTTGGCCGCCACCGCGGCAGGCGCCGTAGCGGGCATGGTGACCGGCTGGCTCAACGTCAAACTCAAGATCATGGATTTGCTGGCCTCCATCTTGATGATGATTGCCCTGTACTCGGTCAATCTGCGCATCATGGGCGGCCCCAACGTGCCACTGATCAACGATCCCACCATCTTCAACATGCTCCAGCCTGAGAGCATGGACGACTACGTTTTTCGCCCCTTGCTGCTGCTGGTGATTGTGATTGCCGCCAAACTGGCACTCGACTGGTTCTTTGCCACACAACGCGGCTTGGCCATTCGTGCCACGGGCTCCAATGCCCGCATGGCGCGCGCCCAAGGCGTGAACACCGGCGGCATGATTTTGCTGGGCATGGCCGTCTCCAACGGCTTGGTCGGTTTGGCAGGCGCCATGTTTGTGCAAACCCAGGGCGGCTCCGACATCTCCATGGGCATTGGTACCATCGTGATTGGCCTGGCTGCAGTCATCGTGGGCGAATCCATATTGCCGTCGCGCAAAATCATCTGGGCCACCTTGGCCGTGGTGATTGGCGCCATCGTCTACCGCTTCTTTATTGCCGCTGCTTTGAACAGCGACTTTATTGGCCTGAAAGCCCAAGACCTGAACCTGGTGACCGCCGTGCTGGTGACGATCGCCCTTGTCATCCCTCAGCTCAAGCGCAAGCTGAGCCGCAAGCCTTGATGCGCCCAGCATTGCAGAAAGTTGTGAACCTATGTTGAGCGCACAAAACCTCGAACTCACTTTCAATCCCGGCACGCCCATTGAAACCCGCGCCCTGCGCGGCCTGTCCCTGAACATTCCCGACGGCCAATTCGTGACCGTAATTGGCTCCAACGGCGCAGGTAAATCCACCTTCTTGAATGCAGTCTCTGGCGATCAAAGCGTGGACAAGGGCAGCATCCAGATCGCCGGTGAAGACATGACCCGCAAGCCTGTCTGGGATCGCGCCCACCGCGTGGCACGCGTCTTCCAAGACCCCATGGCTGGCACCTGCGAAGACCTGAGCATTGAAGAAAACATGGCCCTGGCGCACTGCCGCGGCACCACGCGCGGCCTGTCGCGTGCCGTGAAAAATGAGCACCGCGCGCTGTACCGTGAACGCCTGGCCACATTAGGCCTGGGCCTGGAAAACCGCCTGACCGACCGCATTGGACTGCTCTCCGGAGGTCAGCGCCAAGCCGTGAGTTTGCTCATGGCCGCCCTGCAGCCTTCGCGCATCTTGCTGCTCGATGAGCACACCGCAGCACTCGATCCGCGCACCGCTGACTTTGTGCTGCAGATGACCGACCGCATCGTGCGCGAGAGCAAGCTGACCACCATGATGGTGACCCACAGCATGCGCCAGGCACTGGATGTGGGCGAACGCACCGTCATGCTGCACCAAGGCCAAGTCGTATTGGACGTGAGCGGTGAAGAGCGCGCCAAGATGGATGTGACCGACTTGCTGCACATGTTTGAAAAAGTGCGCGGCGAAAAACTGGCCGACGACGCCCTGTTGCTCAGCTAAGCAAGCGGCTATCAAAAACCATAGCATCTAACGCTTTCTGAATAAGCGTTAGATGCTTTTTTTATTAAAATGCACAATATTCCTTGTCAGCACGTGACGACGCAGACTTCTTGCGCATCACGCAAGCAACCACCTCTTTGCATTTCAAGCTCCAAAACCGGGTTAGAATCAGCGCTTCTCTACAAGACGACCAGTCTTGCACCAGATATCAAACCCAAGCTTTTTAGCTTGGGTTTTCATTTCAGCAACATGGCTCTGCTGCGTTGCACGGAAGGGTGGATGAGCGGTTTAAGTCGCACGCCTGGAAAGCGTGTGTAGGTTAATAGCCTACCGCGGGTTCGAATCCCGCCCCTTCCGCCAATAGCTCCAGTGTGCAGTTGGCCTCCATGCCGATGGCACTGAGGCTTTTTTGTTGAATGCAGCAGTGTCTTCCGGCCCTTTATCGCCTGCCAATGCAAACCTATTGCACGCCAACGATTCAGAGCCTGAAATCTGAGCTACAATCACGCCTGCTTTGCAAATGCTGCTATCTAAATAGTAGATGATTTGCAGCAAAACACAGGAAGGGTGGATGAGCGGTTTAAGTCGCACGCCTGGAAAGCGTGTGTAGGTTAATAGCCTACCGCGGGTTCGAATCCCGCCCCTTCCGCCAAAACATTATAAAAATCAACAGCTTAGATGATTTTTCTGGGGACGCCTCTCATAGAA
>JAFAGF010000111.1 GCA_023422975.1 Pseudomonadota bacterium | reverse complement strand
GCAGGCGGCTGGGTGCGCTGACCGCCAAGGCGCGCAGCTTGCCGCTGCGGATGTGGGGCAGCGCCAAGGTGGCCGTCAGCGGGGCAATGTGCAACTGGCCGTTGATCAAGTCGGTCACAAAAGGTGGCTGGCCTTGGTAGTTGATCTGCGTGAGGGTGATGCCGGTGCTGGCCACCAGTTGCTCCAGCCCCAGGTGGTTGGAGCTGCCCAGCCCCGGATTGGCCACATTGAAGGCACCGGGCTGCTGGCGCGCCTGGGCCACAAACGCGGGCAGGCTGTGCCACGGTGCGCTGGTGGGCACCACCCAGATATTGGGGGTGCTGCCCATGCTGGCAATCGGTGCAAAGTCGCTGGTGCGCCAGCGCGTGGTGCGGTCGGTCAGCGGGTTGATGACGGTGAACATTGAGCCCACCAGCAGCGTGTAGCCGTCGGGTTCGGCCTGGTGCACGGCCTGTGCGCCCAAGTTGCCGTTGGCACCGGGGCGGTTGTCCACGATCACCGCTTGCCCCCAGTGCTGGGCCAAAGCGTCGGTTACGGCACGGGCGGTCACGTCGATCACGCCCCCAGCCGGGTATGGCACCACCACTTTGATCGGGCGTGCAGGGAATGTGGGCGCAGATTGCGCCTGCGCTGCCAGTGGCAGGCCCAAACCGGCCGTGGTGAATGCGGTGGAAGCCGCCAAGGCGCTTTGCAGCCAGCTGCGGCGTGAAACAGGAGGTGTGTGCGACATGCTGCGGCCCTGTTTAAAAAGCTGCGCCGGGCGTCAAAACCCCGGCATAGCTGGAGCGCGACTGTACCCCCCAGTGGCCGTTTTGCAAGGTGACCACATACAGTGCCTGGTGGGACTGCTGGGCGCGGTCCTGTGCGTCGTAGCGCGTGAATTGCAGGGCAAAGTGCACCTTGGTGGTATCGGCCTGCACGGGGCGGATGAAATCCCAGCGGCTGTAGGCCCAGCCGGTGTCGGCCAGCGGCTGCAGATCGTTGCTGGCCGCGTAGTCGGCAGCGTTGTCCCAGCAGGTGACCTGGCCACCCGCAAAACGCACGTGGGGGTAGTTCATGACGGCAGCCCAGGCCTGTGCATCACGGGCGTTGAAGGTGCGCAAAAAGTCGTGCAGCACGTGCACACCGGCTTGCACGGCCGCCTGGGCTTCAGGGGTGGTGATGCCTTGGCCGGCCAGCAGCAGGGGCAGGGTATCGGAGGAGAAAAGTGGGGAATCGTGGGCGCTCATGGACGGGCTTTCGCAGTGCAATGTCAATGAACGCCACTGTAGAAATCATTGGTTATTTCTAAAACGAATGATTTTTTGTTTGCTCATAAGGCAAACATCTGAAGCGCGGGTGCGCAGCCTGCTCAGTGGTGCAGCGCAAGCGGTGCTGGCGTTGGCGGGCGGTGGTTGCCGACGGTGAGGCTGCGAATTGGAATGCGCACATCCTGCGGAATTTCACCGCTGAGCTGCAACGCCAAATAGCGCGTGCAGCACACACGCAAGAACGAGCTGAAGTTGTCGACGGCCCCGCGCGCGGCCAGCAGTTCGTCATAGAGCTTGGTGCACAGCTGAGGCACGCTGTAGCCGTCGCGCGCAGCAATCTCTTGCAGCACCTGCCAGAACAGGTTTTCCAGCCGCAGGCTGGTGGCCACGCCATGCAGGCGGATGGAACGGGCGCGGTGGGCCCAAAGCTGCGGATCCGCGCTGAGAAAGACTTGGCACATGGCGCACTCCCAGAAAAACCAACCGGGCCATGGTGTGGCCCGGTGGGGGTGGCGTCAAGCTGGTTTGTGCGCAGGCGCTTGAAAAATGAA
Organism: Pseudomonadota bacterium; assembly: GCA_023422975.1. Lineage (GTDB taxonomy): Bacteria > Pseudomonadota > Gammaproteobacteria > Burkholderiales > Burkholderiaceae_C > Comamonas. The sequence goes on along the minus strand of JAFAGF010000111.1, from coordinate 9,042 downwards.
TAGCTGCTTGTGCTTTACCAGTCTGCGTAAAAGCCGGATTTCAGTGTGAAATCTTGGTGCCCAACAAAGCCAGAAACTGCGCCAGCCAGGCGGGGTGTGCGGGCCAGGCCGGGGCGCTGACGAGGTTGCCTTCGGTGTGCGCCTGATCGACGGGAATGTCGGCATAGGTGCCGCCGGCCAGTTCGACCTCGGCACGGCAGGCGGGGTAGGCCGAGCAGGTGCGGCCCTTGAGCACGCCGGCACCGGCCAGCAGCTGCGCGCCGTGGCAGACGGCGGCCACGGGCTTGTTGGTGTCAAAAAAGTGGCGCACTGCGGCGCGCACGCCCTTGTAGCCGCGCAGGTATTCGGGGCCGCGGCCACCGGGGATGACCAGGGCGTCGTACTGCTCGGGTTTCACGTCGGCAAAGGTGGCGTTGAGCGTGAAGTTGTGGCCGGGCTTTTCGCTGTAGGTTTGCGCGCCTTCAAAGTCGTGGATGGCGGTTTTGATGTGCTCCCCCGCTTTTTTGTCGGGGCAGACCGCGTGCACGGTGTGGCCCACCGCCAGCAGCGTCTGGAAGGGAACCATGGTTTCATAGTCCTCGCAGTAGTCGCCGCAAATCATCAAAATTTTCTTACCTGCCATGGTGGTCTCCTGTGAATGGTGGATGGCCCGTTCGGTGCGGGCTGCCACCATGGTAGGAAGGCGGTGCAGGCGTGGGTGTTAACCGCTTACTACGTGCAGGCAGGCGGTGGTGCAGGGCTGTGAAAACAGGAGCTGCTAGCGTTGATGAAATAACGCTTTCAGTATCTTTTGTATTGAAAGTGCTCGCTGCATCTGCGCAGGCAGCTATGGTTTATTTCAGGTGCGCCAGCAGGTCTTGTGTGTGCGGGGTGGGCTCGGGCACGCTGTAGATGCTGGGGTCGGCCTGAATCAGCCGTGTGTCAAAGCGCTGGCCGGCCAGGTAGTCACGCACGGACTGCAGCACCACGGGGCTGCGGTGCAGGTGGGCGGTGGCCTGTAGCTCTTCCAGCGTGAGCCACACGGGGCGCACAATGCCTTCGTCCAGTGCGCGGTGTGCGTGGTGCTGGCCCAGATCGCCCGTGAATGCAAAGCGCATATAGGTGATGTCCGAGCCAGTGCGGGTGCGGATGAACCGGTTCATGTAGATGCCGACCACGGCGGTGGGCTGGAAACTGTAGGCCGTCTCTTCCAGCACTTCGCGGGCGCAGGCCTGCAAAGGGGTTTCAGCGGGGTCCAGGTGACCGGCGGGGGTGTTCAGGCGCAGGCCGTCAGCGGTATTTTCTTCCACCAGCAAAAAGCGCTGGTCGCGTTCAATAACGGCTGAGACCGTGACGTTCGGTTTCCATCGGTTAGGCATGCGCGCATTATCGCGACGCCGGTGGAGCCGTTTGTCAGCCAATGTCGCAACTATCAGAAATTAGAGCGCTGCCGTCATGTACAGCGCGCCGTCACCATAGGTTTCAAGGTGCATGGACTGTTGTGCATCCAGCACGGGGCTTACAGAAAAACCTTGACGTTCCCAGTACGTTTGGGAGCCCTGTACCGACACCAGTGCCGCTTGTCGCAGGCCACGTTGGCGGGCGTGGTGCATCAGGTGCTGCACCAGATAACGGGCCACGCCTTGACCGGCCAGTTCGGGCAGCACCGACATGTCATGCAGGTACAGCACGGGGTCGTTGGCCGTGGGGACCGTGAAGTGACCATCCAGCGGCGTGATTTTGCCGAGGTTGGACCAGTAGGCCGCCAGATAGGCTTTGAGCGTGTGGTCGCTGGCGTGCACCACGCCCACGGAGCAGTGGTGCGGGGCCGTCAGGCGCTGGGCAAACACTTCGCGGCTTTCGAGGAATTCGTCGCCGTAACAAATGGTTTGTACGTGCAGCAGGCAGTCAACATCGCGCGCATTCAGGCCGCGCAGTATCCAGGGTGCAGGCAAGGCAGACACAGTCATGCCCTCTATTATCAGAGGCAGTCTTCAATCGCGGGTTCCAGCACCTCGTCTTGCCAGCGGGCCCGAATGGTTTCTACCTCATTGCGCAGCGACAGGAAGACCGGCACCAACTGTGGGTCAAAGTGCTTGCCGGACTGTGCTTGGATGTGGGCCATGGCGTCATTTACCGACCAGGCGCGCTTGTAGGGGCGCTCGGAAGTCAGTGCGTCAAACACGTCGGCAATGGCCACGATGCGTGCGGCCAGCGGAATGTCGGCGCCGCGCAGGCCCTGGGGGTAGCCCGAGCCATCCCATTTTTCGTGGTGGGTCAGTGCCACGCTGCGCGCCAGCTGCAAGATACCGCTGTCGTGTTCGCCAATGATCTCCGCACCAATGGCCGGATGCTGGCGCATGACCTGCCATTCGGTCTCGGTGAGCGGGCCGGGTTTGAGCAGCACGGCATCGGGAATGCCAATCTTGCCCACATCGTGCATGGGGGCGGCGTGCAGCAAGTCGTCAGCCCATGCGGGCGAGCAGCCAATGGCCAGTGCCAGCGCATGGGCAAAGTGGCTCATGCGCAGCACATGCATGCCGGTTTCGTTGTCTTTGTACTCAGCAGCGCGGCCCAGGCGCTGTACGATCTGCAGGCGTGACTGGCGCAGGGCATTCGCATCCACCAGGGACAGGTGGGTGCGCACCCGCGCATGCACCACGGGTGCGCGCACGGGCTTGATGATGTAGTCCACACCGCCGGCATCAAAGCCTTCGGCTTCATCACCCATTTCGGACAGGGCGGAGACAAAGATCACCGGAATGTTCTGGGTCTGCGGATTGGCCTTGAGCTGGCGGCAGACGTCATAGCCGCTGAGCGTGGGCATCATGATGTCCAGCAGAATCAGATCGGGCTTCTGGTGCGCAATCAGCTGCAATGCTTTGGCGCCATCCGTGGCGAATTGCAGGCGGTAGTCGTCCCCCAGTATCTGGCGCAGCACATGCAAATTGGTGGGTTCATCATCCACCAGCAGCAGGCGCGGCCTACGGTCTTCATGACTGGGCAACATCGGAAACATTCCTTGGGTCAAAAGCGGGGAAAGAAGCCATCAGCTGCTGCACACCGTGCAGCGCTTGGTCGAGGTCAAACAGGTCCAGGGCGGCCTGCAGCGGCTGGATGTCCGAAACCGGCAGCCACTGGCCCAGGCGCTGCAGCGCGTCGCTGTCGATTTCGCCGTTTTGCAGTGCAGCAGCCAGGGTCTGCAAGGCCGTCAGCAGCTGGGTCTGCGCTGCGGCGGACAAGGCCGTCAGCAGCTGCGTCTGCGCAGGCATGGTTGCGGGCATTGCTGCGGCCCGTGGTGAGGCAGGATCGGTCGCGCGCAGCAGGGCTTCGACCTGGGCCAGGGCAGAGCCCAGCGCGGGCAGCTGATTGTCAAAGGCCGCCATATCGTGGTTTTTGGCAGCGTGCTCCAGCGTCGCCAGCACGGCATGCAACTGCGGCAGGGCCAGATTGCCCGCGGCACCGCGCATGCGGTGCACGATGGCGCAGGCGGTGGTGGCATCGTTGTGCCGTACCAGGGTGTGCAGTTCCTGCACCCGGTTGTGTTGTTCGGCCATAAAGCGGGCCCAGGCTGCTCGCAGCGGGGTCTGGCCGCCCCACAGCTGCATGCCGGTGTGCCAGTCGGCCACACTGCCGTCCATGGGCAGCGGGACATGGGCTGGCGACGAGGAGGCGGTGCTCGCGGCAGGCTGGGCCTGCAGCACGCGGGCCATCTCCAGCATCAGCTTGTGCGGCTCCAGCGGCTTGGTGGCAAAGCCGTTCATGCCGGCTTCGTCCGAGGCCTGGCGGTCCTGTGCCAGTACGCTGGCAGACAGGGCAATGATGGGAATGGGGGCCGTGCCGGTGTCGCTTTCCCAGGTGCGAATGGCGCGTGCTGCTTCCAGGCCATCCATCTGCGGCATCTGCAAATCCATCAAGATCAGATCGAAGTGCTGGCTCTGTCGCATGTGCACAGCCTCCATGCCGTTGTGCGCCAAGTGCACGGTGTGGCCATGGCGGCGCATAACGACCTGCAGCAACTCCAAGTTTTGCGGCACATCGTCGGCGGCCAGAATTTGCAGAGCTGCCAGTGGCACGTCTTCAGCGACAGCCACGTTCTGGGGGGCTTCGCCAGGCGGCAGTGGCAGCTGGACATGAAACTCGGTGCCCTGACCGGGTTGACTGCGGATCTGGATATCGCCGCCCATCAGCTGTGCCAGCTGGCGCGAAATGGTGGTGCCCAGCCCGGTGCCGCCAAAGCGGCGTGTGGTGGATGCATCGGCCTGCGCAAACGGCGCAAAAATGTGCTCGATTTTGTCGGCGGCAATCCCGATGCCGGTGTCTTGAATGCGCAGGTGCAGCATGCCCTCGCCATAGCCCACTTCCAGGCGGACATGGCCGCGCTCGGTGAACTTGACAGCATTGCCCATCAAGTTTGTCACGATTTGCTGGATGCGCAGCGCATCCCCTTGCAGGTAGCGTGGCACTTCGCGGTGTATTTGCAGCAGCAGCTGCAGCCCTTTTTTCTCGGCCTGAATGCGCTGTGCGCCAATCACCAGGTTGCAGACGTCGGCCACCGAGAAATCGGCCACCTCCAGACTGACTGCGCCTTTGTCGAGCTTGGCGGTGTCCAGAATGTCGTTGAGCAGGCGCAGCATGGAGCGCGCCGAGCGGTACACCGTGTCCACATAGCGCTGCTGCGTGGGGCGCAACGGGGTATCCAGCAGGGCTTCTGAAAAACCAATGATGGCGTTCATGGGGGTGCGGATTTCGTGGCTCATATTGGCCAGGAATGTGCTGCGCGCTGCCGCAGCGGCTTCGGCCTTTTCCTTGGCCTGCAGCAAGGCATCGGCCAGGGTTTTGCTGGCGGTGATATCGGTCAGCAACTGGGTGATGCGCAGTGTTTTGCCGTTGGCATCCAGAATGGGGCTGAAGGTGGTCTGCACCCAGAATGTGTTGCCGCCTTTGCGGTGTGCCTGGCATTCAATGCTGGCAAATGCACCGTTTTGCAGCGTGCGCCACATTTGTGCCGCCTGCGCATGGAATTCGGGGGTGTTCAGACACAGCAGGTGGTAGTGGTGCCCCTGCACTTCATCCAGCGTATAGCCAAACATGTCCAGGAAGTTCTGGTTGGCGTTGAGCACGTGGCCATCCAGGCTGTACTGCACCACGGCCACGGCGCGGTTGATGGCGGTGACGGTGCCTTCAAACTCGGCGTTGCGAGCCTTGGTTTCGGTGTTGTCAATCAAGACGCCATCAATCCATTGCACCTGGCCTTGTGCGTCGTAAATGCCACGGCCACTTTCGGTGACCCAGCGAATACCGCCGTCGCGGTGGCGCAGCCGGTATTCACAGGCATACGAAACCCCGGCCTCCAGGGCTTCGCTCACTGCCTGGTGCAGCGCGGCGGTGTCGCTCGCCAGCAGCAGCTTCTCCATCGGCTGGGTGTGTGCCAGCAGCGCTTCTGCAGGCCAGCCGGTGAGGGCTTCGACGGGGGTACTGAGAAACAGTGGTTGCCACGCAGGCTGCGCTGCACGGCGAAAGGTGACGCCGGGGATATTGCTGATGAGTGTGCGGTGCTGCTCTTCGCTGCGCAGCAGCGAGGACTCCATGGCTTTGCGCTGGCGGATGTCCGTCAGAAAGCCGACGAACAGCGGCCGGTCGGCCTGTGCCACGGGGCCCACGGCCAGCCGCACATCAATCAAATGGCCATCTTTGTGCTGCGCTTGCACTTCGCGGCCTGAGCCGATGACGTTGGTATGACCTGTCGCCAGGTGGTGCTGCAGGTAGCCGTCGTGTGCCTGGCGGTGGGGTGCGGGCATCAGCGTGCTGACATTGCGGCCAATGATTTCGTGGGCCTGCCAGCCCAGCAACTGCTCGGCAGCCGGGTTGAAGGCCACGACATTGCCGTTGCCTTCGATCATGATGATGCCGTCCACAGCCGTATCCACCACGGCGCGCAGGCGTGCTTCGCTGCGGCGGATGTCCGAGAACAGCTGGCGCCAGCGCAAGGCCACGTTCAGCGCCAGCAGCGCAAAACCCAGCAGCAGGCAAATGCTGGCGCCGATGGTCAGCGGTGTCCATGGGCTTTCAAGGGGCACGCTGTTGGTGGGATCCAGCCCGACGGGCAGGTGAATGGCATCCATCGCGATGTAGTGCAGGCAGGCGGTGGCCAGTCCCATCACGCTGCCGCTGAGCAGCACGGTTTTGATGGGGCCCGCGCCAATCGCCTGCATGCGGCTGTACACCGTGACGGCAAAAATCGCTAAGGCAATACCTAGCGATAGCGCCAGGGCCAGGCCCATTGGGGCATAGTCCATGTAGTGGGTGGCCTCTGATGCGCGCATGCCCCAAAAGTGCATCAAGCCTACGCCCAGGCCCAGCACCAGGCCGCAGAGGAGCACGCGTCCCCAGTGCAGCGTGGGGCGCGTGAGGGTGTGCAAGACAAAACCTGCCGCGAGCAGGCTGGGAATGATGGACAGCGTGCTGTGCAGCGGTGAAAAGCTGCCGGAACCACACGGTGTGAACGCCTGCATGCCGATAAAGTGCATGGCCCACACGCCGGCACCCAGACTGAAAGCGCCCGCTGCCTGCTTGAGGTGGCGATGTTGGCCATGCCGCGCCGCACCTGCCAGCAGCAGCGCCACCATGGCTGTGAGCACCGAGACACCAATGCTGACGGCGACCAAGCTGGGGTTCATCCATGCCCACTGCATAGGCACATAAGCGATGTCGTCAGAGAGAAAACGTATCCACATGGCAGCAGGCGGGAGCAGGGGAGGTGCGGTATCTTGCCCTGCCTAGCGGGCTGGGTAGGATAAATCCCACAACTTATCTGGACTGGGTCAAAAAAGTTTACAAAGCTGTAACAGTCGTGGGGATAGCTTGTCGGTATGGCAAAGATAGGAGCTATCAAATTCAATTATGAATTGATAACAACTATCATTTGAACTCACCATTCAGCACGGAGCCCGCCATGTCCCACATCCATCATCTGCTGCGCAAGAACGAAACCGCGCTGCTCAAGACGGCCAGTTATTACGTCATCCACATCCTGGTGGCGGCGGGTGTGGCATATGCCGTGACGGGCAATTGGCTGGCGGCACTGACGCTGAGCCTGCTGGAGCCCAGCGTGCAGGCCGTGGCTTACTTTGTGCACGACAAAGCGTGGCTGCGGGTGCCGCTGCGGCGCTGGCGCACGCTGGCCAAAACCGCCAGCTATTACGCGGTGCATTTGGTGGTGGCAGCGGGGGTGGCGTATGCGGTGACAGGTGATTTGTGGATGGCGCTGACGCTCAGCCTGCTGGAGCCTACGGTGCAGATGCTGTTTTTCTTTGTGCACGAGAAATTCTGGGAGCACAAAACCCAGCGCAATGCGGCCCGCACCATTCGCGTGGCGTGTGCCGGCAACCTGGCCTGCCAGCGCCAGCCGCTGTGCGCCCAGAGCTGTGCTTTGCGTGCCGCTGTTTGATAGCAAGACCAAGGAGTGAGTCCAATGAGCGATGCACGATGGAACCGGTTTGAGCAGTGGCTGCTACAGCGGCTGGCAGGTATGGCGCAAAGCTACATCTAAAAAAGTAGCTGCTTGCGCAGGGATTACAAAGCTTTGAAGGTTGAAAGTATTGAAATTGCTTGCTGTGTCAGCGCTACGTGCTCATAAAAAAATCCCCTTGCACAGCGTGACAAGGGGATGGGGCAGCCAGTGGCCGGAGGGCTTAGTCCAGCGTGATCTTGGCGGTCTTGACCACTTCACGCCATTTCACGATTTCCTTGGCCAGGAATTCGCTCGACGCCTTGGGGCTCAAGCCCGCAGGCAGCACGCCCACGGCGTCGAGCTTGGCCTTCACGCCTTCTTGCGGCAGGATTTTGGCAATTTCCTGGTACAGGCGGTCAATGATGGGTTGGGGGGTGCCAGCGGGCACGGCGGCCATGAACCAGGCATCGGCGGTGAAGCCCTTCAGACCCGCTTCGTCCATGGTGGGCACATCGGGCATGGCCGGCAGGCGGCTGTCGTGGGCCACGGCCAGGGCACGCAGATTGCCGGCCTTGAGCTGGGCGTTGATGGTGACGGCGGTCAAAAAGCCAAAATCTGTCTCACCCGATACCAGCGATACCACCGAAGGTGCGCTGCCCTTGTAAGGCACGTGGGTCACCTTCACATTCGCCTGCATGGCGTACAGCTCACCGCCCATGTGGTTGGGGCCGCCTGTGCCGGACGAGGGGTAGTTCAGCTTGGCCGGGTTGGCCTTGGCGGTAGCCGTCAAATCTGCCAGCGACTTGAGCGGGCTGTTGGTGCCCACGGTCAGCACCAAGGGGCTGCGGCCCACCAGGCTCACGGGCACCAAGTCCTTCATGGGCTGGTAGGGCAGCTTGGGGTACAGGCTGGTGGAAATGGCCATGCCGCCCACGTCAGCCAGCACCACGGTGTAGCCATCGGGTGCCGATTTGGCCACGCGATCCACACCAATGGTGCCGTTGGCGCCCGGCTTGTTCTCGACGATCACATTGGCCTTCATGCCTTCTCCCAGCTTTTGCGCCAGCAAACGACCCAGAATGTCGGTCGAGCCGCCGGGAGAGAACGGAATCACCAGTGTGATGGGCTTGCTGGGGTAAGCGTCGGCGGCATGCGCGGTGCCGCTGAGGCTGGCCGCAGCCACCGTCACGGCGCCCAAGGCGGTGCGCCACATGGAGACAGAAGAATGTGCCGACTGCTTCATTAGATTTCCTAATCAATGTTTAGTGCTGTTAATGGTGGCGAGCATAGCGGCTTCTGCACAGCCCATGGCACTACAAGCTGTCGATTTGCTGAATTTCGCAAACCGCGATTGAGGTGTTCTGGGTTGAAGGTGTTTGACCCTAGGGAGCATCTGAGCACCCCCTGTTTTTGATAGCAACCACCTACAATGGCTCGCTACATACCAAAGGTTGCACCGCACAGAGGGTTGGTGCAATCACCATTTTGCGTCCTGGGAGACGAGAAGATATGTCCGACAACACCACCCCCGCCTTGCCTGATAAACGCGCACTGCTGCGCCAGTCCGCACTGGAATACCACGAGTTCCCCAAGCCCGGCAAGGTGGCCAT
>JAFAGF010000104.1 GCA_023422975.1 Pseudomonadota bacterium | reverse complement strand
CCAATGGGCAAGCCATTTTGGCCAGCGAGATGTATGAAGCCAAGCCCAGCGCACTCAATGGCATTGAGTCGGTGCGCAAAAACGGCGTGGTGGAAGCGCGTTTTGAGAAGCTCAACGCCAAGGACGGCTCACCGTACTTCACGTTGAAAGCCACCAATGGCCAGGTCATTGGCCAAAGCGAGATGTACACCACCCCCGCAGCGCGCGATAACGGGATTGCCTCGGTCATGAAAAATGCTGCAGAAGCGGTGTTGGACGACCAAACCACTGCCGCCGCTTAAGGTCGCACAAGCCATTTGGTGGCGGGGACATGGCAGGCTGCCTAAAATGCTTGCCATGATCTCTCGCGAACCCACCATCGAGCGCTTGGCCACGGCCCGGCAACTGCTGCTTGAGCCTTTTGGCTTGGATGAATCCCACCTGTCGCGCGCGCTGGCGGAAATCCGCGCCAACCAGGTGGATGATGCTGACCTGTACTTCCAATACACCCGTGCTGAGGGCTGGAGCTTGGAAGAGGGCATCGTAAAAACTGGCTCGTTCTCCATCGACCAAGGCGTGGGCGTGCGAGCCGTCAGCGGTGAGAAAACCGCTTTCGCTTATTCCGACGATATTTCTGAAGCCTCGCTGCTGGATGCAGCCCGCGCTGTGCGTGCGATCTCGGGTGCGCAGCAACAGCGCAAGGTACGCATTCCCAAAACGACGATCGCGCCTTCGCGCACGCTCTACCCTGGCGTAGACCCCATCGCATCGTTGAACAGCACGGAAAAAGTGGAGTTGCTGGGCAAGGTGGAAACGCTGGCGCGTGCCAAAGACCCTCGCATCGTCCAAGTGATGGCGGGCTTGGCCAGCGAGTACGACGTGGTGATGGTGGCGCGTGCCGATGGCACTTTGGCGGCTGACGTGCGCCCCTTGGTGCGCCTGTCGGTCACCGTGATTGCCGAGCAAGGCGATCGCCGCGAAGTGGGCTCTTCGGGTGGCGGCGGCCGTTTTGGCCTAGCGTATTTCAGTGATACGCAAATCACTGAGTATGTGAACGAAGCCGTAGAGCAAGCACTGATCAATCTGGACTCGCGCCCCGCACCTGCTGGTGAGATGACCGTGGTGTTGGGCCCTGGCTGGCCTGGCGTGCTGCTGCACGAAGCTGTGGGTCATGGCTTGGAGGGTGACTTCAACCGCAAGGGCTCCAGCGCCTTCAGTGGCCGCATTGGCCAGCGCGTGGCGGCCAAGGGTGTGACGATTTTGGATGATGGAACTTTGCCTGATCGTCGCGGATCTTTGAACGTGGACGATGAAGGTTGTCCCACTCAAGCCAATGTGCTGATTGAAGATGGCATCTTGAAGGGCTATATCCAAGACTCACTGAACGCGCGGTTGATGGGTGTGAAGCCTACCGGCAATGGCCGCCGTGAAAGCTATGCGAGCTTGCCCATGCCGCGCATGACCAATACTTACATGTTGGGTGGCGATAAAGATCCGCAGGAAATTGTGGCCTCGATCAAGAAGGGCTTGTACGCCACCAACTTTGGCGGTGGTCAAGTGGACATCACCAGCGGCAAGTTTGTGTTCTCTGCCAGCCAAGCGTACTGGGTGGAAAACGGCAAGATTCAGTACCCAGTGAAGGGTGCAACGTTGGTGGGTAATGGCCCCGAGTGCATGAAGAAAGTCAGCCTGATTGGCAACGATATGCGCTTGGACAGCGGTGTTGGTACTTGCGGCAAGGAAGGTCAAAGCGTGCCCGTAGGGGTGGGACAGCCGACCATGCGCATTGATGGCCTCACGGTGGGTGGTACTGCTTAAATTGGATTGTTTTGCAGAAATCCTGCGTTAATTTTGAAAAAGGCTGATTCATATTTTTGAACCAGCCTTTTTTGTGGGTAATTTTGGAATTTTCCTGAATGGTGGTCTGCAGGTTGTGTTGCAGTGCACTATGTACGGTGTTAAAGTCATCTGCTATGCAAGTTCGTAGCGCTTTCTATTTTTACTTTTGGTTCTCGGTCCATGGCGGATGAGAGGCAAACGCTCGAATAAACGTACACCCTCCCAAAAAAACCGCCGAAGCTGAAAAGCCCGGCGGTTTTTTTATATCCACGATTTATTAGCACGAAGAGGCAGTCATGACAGCTCACAACTATGGCGAAGCTTGGTATCGCAGCTCGGTCAACAACAAAACAGGACATACCGACGACGAACGCATCCAGGAAACCACCGTGCTGCCCCCTCCCGAACACCTCATCCGCTTTTTCCCCATCCATGGCACGCCTGTGGAATCGCTGGTTGCCGAAACCCGCAGCACGATTCGCAACATCATGCACAGCCGTGGCGATGACCGTCTGCTGGTGATTGTCGGGCCTTGTTCCATCCATGATCCTGCGGCCGCGCTGGACTATGCGCGCCGTCTGGCCGATGTGCGGGAGCAGTACAAAGACACGCTGGAGGTGGTGATGCGTGTGTACTTCGAGAAGCCTCGGACGACCGTGGGCTGGAAGGGCTTGATCAACGACCCGTACCTGGATGGCAGCTACCGCATTGACGAAGGCTTGCGCATTGCACGCCAACTGCTCATCGATATCAACCGGTTGGGTGTGCCAGCTGCGAGCGAGTTCTTGGACGTCATCTCGCCCCAGTACATTGGCGACTTGATCAGCTGGGGTGCCATTGGTGCGCGCACTACCGAGAGCCAGATCCACCGCGAACTGGCCTCCGGCATCTCGGCGCCGATTGGCTTCAAGAATGGCACTGACGGCAATATCCGTATTGCGACGGACGCGATCCAGTCGGCCAGCCATGGCCACCACTTCTTGTCGGTGCACAAAAACGGCCAAGTGGCCATCGTGCATACCACGGGCAACCCGGATTGCCATGTGATCTTGCGGGGCGGTAAAGCGCCCAACTACGACGCAGCCAGTGTGGAGGCGGCCTGTGCCGACTTGGAAAAATCAGGTTTGCCTGCCAGCTTGATGGTGGACTGCAGCCATGCCAACAGCTTGAAGCAGCACGAGCGCCAAAAGCATGTGGTGGCCGATATTGCGGCACAAATGGCATCGGGTTCGCAGCGTATCTTTGGTGTGATGCTGGAGAGCCACTTGGTGGCGGGTGCGCAAAAATTCACGCCCGGCAAGGATGATGTCTGTGGCCTGAACTATGGCCAAAGCATTACCGATGCCTGCATTGGCTGGAACGATACGCTGGAGGTGCTGGAACAGTTGTCGGGTGCGGTGCAGGCGCGCCGCACGCTGGCGGGTGCAACGCAGACCGAAGTGGTGGCGTAACCCTGGCACAGCGCGGGTCTGGCAGCCCGCGCGTTATGGCAAATGTCTTTGGGGTTACTTTTGCAGCTAAGGCTTGCTGGTATTACGTCAGTAGCTCTTATTTTTTAACTGGTTTATGTGGTGATTCAGGTACATCACCTCTTAACGTGGACGCGTGCTGTCGCTAAGCTGTAGCCATGTTTTTGTTGCATTGCTTGCTACCCAGAAAGGCTCGACATGATCAGTGAAGTCATTGTGCAATTGAGTGCTGAACAGCAGTTTCGCGCCGATGTGGATCGGCTTGCGCCTATGGGCAACGAGGAGGCGCGTCGTTGGCTGGATGAACAGTTCACGACCATGGAGTGTGAGCCTTTGCGCCCCAGTGGCAAGGTGCTGCTGGCGGACAAGGTGCTGGTGGTAGCGCGTGAAGCTGGAGCGCGGCGTTTGGCGGATGAGAACTGGTTTCAGACCTATGCGCGTGCAGCGCATGCGGTGCTGGGGCGCCCGGTGATCAAGGTGGATGTGGCTGCCATGACGGTGAGTTACTAAGCGCTTTTCTACCCTTCTCGTTGAAAAGCCATAAGTGGTAGTGAATGCACTTCACCCGTGCCATGAAAAAAAGCCGACTGCATGCAGTCGGCTTTTTTCATGGGTGTCTCTCGACCTTCAGGCAGTAGCAAACTTGCTTTGCAATGCAGTGAGCAGCTTGCCGTGAATGCCGCCAAAGCCGCCGTTGCTCATGCAAACAATGTGATCACCGGGGCGCACATGGGTCATGACCTGAGTGACCAAAGTCTCGATGTTGTCCGTGGTGAAAGCGGCCTCACCCAAGGCCTCTAGAGCCTCGGCGGCGTTCCAATCCAACCCGGCGGTATGGCAAAACGCTAGGTCAGCTTCTTTGAGTGACCACGGCAGCTGTGCCTTCATGGTGCCCAGCTTCATGGTGTTGCTGCGTGGCTCAAACACCGCCAGGATGCGCTGCTGCTGGCCTACGCGTTGGCGCAGGCCGTCCAGCGTGGTGCGGATGGCGGTGGGGTGGTGGGCGAAGTCGTCGTAGACGGTGATGTTGGCCACGGTGCCGCGCAACTCCATGCGGCGCTTGACGTTGTGAAAGCTGCCCAGCGCTTGCGCAGCCACGGCGGGTGCCACGCCCACATGCTCGGCCGCCGCAATCGCGGCCAGGGCGTTGAGCTGGTTGTGCTCTCCGCTCAACTCCCATTCCACGCGGCCCACTTTTTTGCCTGCTTGCAGCACATCAAATGCATGGTGCGCGCCTTCTGCTGTGAAGTCGCTGACAGCGGCGCCGAACGTGCGCGCTTCGCTCCAGCAGCCTTGGTGCAGTACGCGGGTCAGCGCTTCTTCCAATCCATTGAAGACGACGCGGCCCGATGCAGGCACGGTGCGCACCAAGTGGTGGAATTGGCGCTCAATCGCGGCAAGATCGGGGAAGATGTCTGCGTGATCGAATTCCAGGTTGTTCAATACGGCTGTGCGCGGGCGGTAGTGCACAAACTTGCTGCGCTTGTCAAAGAAGGCGGTGTCGTACTCGTCCGCCTCAATCACAAACAATGGGCGCTCCTGCCCGGTGGCCAGTTGGCCCAAGCGGGCGGATACGCCAAAGTCCAGTGGCACACCGCCAACCAAGAAACCGGGGGTCAGGCCTGCGCATTCCAAAATCCACGCCAGCATGGAGGTGGTGGTGGTTTTGCCGTGGGTACCTGCGATGGCCAGTACATGGCGGCCTTGCAGCACATGTTCGCTCAGCCACTGGGGGCCGCTGGTGTAGGGCAGGCCTTGGTCCAGAATGGCTTCCATCAAGGGAAATTTGGGGCTGCCATCTTCCAAGTGCTTGCGGCTGACCACATTGCCCACGACGTACATATCGGGCTTGAGTGCCAGTTGTTCTGTGCCAAAGCCTTCAATCAGCTCAATGCCCAGAGCGCGCAACTGGTCGCTCATCGGAGGGTAGACACCTGCGTCGCAGCCGGTAACGGTATGGCCCGCCTCGCGTGCCAGCGCGGCCACTCCACCCATGAAGGTGCCGCAAATGCCCAAGATATGAATATGCATGGCTGGGCATTCTAAGGTGGTGGCTGGCGCTGGCGTGGTTGCGGTGTGTCAGTCTGCGTAAAATCGCGTTACTTTCAATAAGAGGAGCAGCTGGCGCTTGATTGGTGGTCACTTTGTATTGTTTTCTATCTGAAGTCTTTGCATAGTCAGCGCTAGTTGCTCCTGTTTTGCAGGGTGCCAATACTCTGTGCCCCGACGGGTGTTTGGTAAAAGCCGGGTGGCGCCCATCTTTCCCATAATGGTGGTTTGTGAGCTCAAGCTAGAAACAAGGCATGTATCCATCGTCTGTGACCCAGGAAATCGCCCAGACCGCTGCCCGCATGGTGGTGGAAGAGGGGTTGGAGTGGGGCCCGGCCAAGCGCCGTGCCGTCAAACAATTGGGCCTGCCTGCCCGCACAGCGCTGCCCGATAACGAGACGGTGGAGGCGGCGGTGCGCGAGTACCTCGAGATTTTCTGCGGCGACACCCAGCCGCAGGAGTTGCGCGCCTTGCGTGAATTGGCCTTGGTGTGGATGCAGCGCCTGCAAGCGTTTCGTCCTCACCTGTCAGGTGCTGTGTGGCGCGGTACGGCCACGCGCATGTCGGATATCTATATAGGGCTGTTTTGTGATGACTCCAAGTCGGCGGAGATTGCATTGATCAACCACAACGTGCCATACGACGTGACAGAGGTGACGGGGTTCCATGGAGAAACGGTGGATGCCTTGAGCATCAGCAGCATGTGCCAGCCTCTGGGGGAAACCATTGGTGTGCACCTGATGGTGTATGACTATGACGACCTGCGTGGTGCGTTGAAGGCCGATGCGCAGGGTCGCACCCAGCGTGGTGATACCCAGGCCTTGCGCCAGCTGTTGCAGCTGGAGGATGCGCAATGACCGATTCAACCATCTCGACCGAGCGCCGCCGTTGGCTGCTGGGTGGCGTGGCACTGGCCGCGGCTGGCACCGGGGCTTGGGTCGCCTGGGAGCAAACCCGGGGCATGTCGAGCAACGACGAGGCGGTGCAAGCGTTTTGGGATTTGCAGTTGCCCCAGCCTGATGGGACTCCGATGGCGCTGTCGTCGCTGCGCGGTAAACCCGCACTGGTGAACTTTTGGGCAACGTGGTGCCCACCTTGCGTGCGTGAAATGCCGCTGATCAACCAATTTGCCCAAGCCCAGGCCGCGCGTGGCGTGCATGCCGTGCAAGTGCTGGGGATTGCGGTCGACCAAGCGGTCAACGTCAATAAGTGGATGGCGCGCCAGCCGCTGGCATTCCCCGTGGTGTTGGCGGGTGCTGGGGGTGTGAGCATGACGCGTACTTTGGGTAACATCAGCGGCGGCTTGCCGTTCACGATCTTGTTTGACGCCCAAGGACAAGTGCAACAGCGTAAAATCGGCGAACTTTCCGAGCAAGATCTTGCACAATGGGCGTCTTTTGCTTAGCGCATGGAGAACCAAAGTTGGGGTTTGGATCAAAAAACCGCTTTGGCGATAGCGAAAAATATCTCGTAAAGCGCGCAGAAGGGCGAAATTAGGGTAAATTCGCGCCCTTATTTAGTTTTAGCCGTTGGAGCTTCCATGGATCTGCGTAAACTCAAGACCCTTATCGACTTGGTGTCCGAATCGAATGTTTCGGAACTCGAAATCACCGAGGCAGAGGGCAAAGTCCGCATCGTCAAGAGCGGTGGTAATGTGGTGCAGCAATTCGTTGCAGCGCCCATGCAAGCTGCTCCCGTGCAAGCCGCCGCTGCCCCCGCTGTTGCGGCACCTGCTGCAGAACAGGCGGCTCCCGCTGCTGCTGCAGTGTCTGGTCATCAAGTGAAGTCGCCCATGGTGGGCAGCTTCTACCGCGCTGCCAGCCCAGGTGCCAAGCCTTTCGTTGAAGTGGGTGACACTGTCAAGGAAGGCGAAACGCTGTGCATTATCGAAGCCATGAAGATCTTGAACGAGATCGAGGCTGACAAGTCGGGCGTCGTAACCCGCATTCTGGCCGACAACGGCCAAGCCGTGGAATACGGCCAACCGCTGTTCGTGATCGAGTGATATCTGGCCAAGCCCGTGTGATTGCGCAAGGGCTTTCAGATTGAACGATTCGCCTCGTCAGAGGCGGTGAACAACGAGGACTTCCATGTTTAAGAAAATTTTGGTTGCCAACCGGGGCGAAATTGCTCTGCGCATCCAGCGCGCTTGCCGCGAGATGGGCATCAAGGCCGTAATGGTCTACTCCGAGGCAGACCGTGACGCCAAGTACGTCAAACTGGCTGATGAAGCCGTGTGTATCGGCCCCGCCGCTTCGCCGCTGAGCTACCTGAACATGCCTGCCATCATCTCGGCGGCAGAGGTAACCGACGCAGAAGCCATCCACCCCGGCTACGGTTTCCTGTCGGAAAACGCAGACTTTGCTGAGCGCGTGGAGCAAAGCGGCTTCAAGTTCATTGGCCCAACTGCTGAGTCCATCCGCATCATGGGTGACAAGGTATCGGCCAAGCAAGCCATGATCAAGGCGGGCGTGCCTTGCGTGCCCGGCTCGGACGGCGAGTTGCCCGACGATCCTGCACAAATCAAGCGCATCGCCAAAGCCATTGGTTACCCCGTGATCATCAAGGCTGCTGGTGGCGGTGGTGGCCGCGGTATGCGCGTGGTGCACACCGAAGCTGCTTTGGTGAATGCCGTGCAAATGACCAAGGCCGAAGCAGGTGCAGCTTTCGGCAATCCTGCGGTGTACATGGAGAAGTTCCTCCAGAACCCCCGCCACGTGGAAATTCAAGTGCTGGCTGACCAGCACAAGAATGCCGTCTATCTGGGCGAGCGCGATTGCTCCATGCAGCGTCGCCACCAGAAGGTGATTGAAGAAGCGCCTGCGCCTGGTATTCCCCGCCGTCTGGTGGAGAAGGTGGGCGAGCGCTGCGTAGCTGCTTGCAAGAAGATCAACTACCGCGGTGCGGGCACGTTTGAGTTTTTGTACGAAAACGGCGAGTTCTATTTCATTGAAATGAACACCCGTGTGCAAGTGGAGCACCCCGTGACCGAAATGATCACCGGTGTTGACATCGTGCGCACCCAGATCATGGTGGCTGCGGGCGAGAAGTTGCCTTTCACCCAACGTGAAATCAACAACCAGATGCGCGGTCACGCGATCGAGTGCCGTATCAACGCGGAAGATCCCTACAACTTCATGCCTTCCCCTGGCCGTGTGAACATGTGGCACATGCCTGGTGGCCCTGGTGTGCGT
Organism: Pseudomonadota bacterium; assembly: GCA_023422975.1. Taxonomy (GTDB): domain Bacteria; phylum Pseudomonadota; class Gammaproteobacteria; order Burkholderiales; family Burkholderiaceae_C; genus Comamonas. Next base: position 773 of record JAFAGF010000104.1, on the reverse strand, counting down.
GTGGACTCCCACGTGTACAACAACTACTTCGTGCCACCGAACTACGACTCCATGATCGGCAAGTTGATCGTGTTTGGCGATACGCGTGAGCAGGCTTTGGCCCGTATGCGTACAGCCTTGTCGGAAGTGGTGGTCGAAGGCATCAAGACGAACGTGCCTTTGCACCAAGACTTGATGGTGGACGCCGCTTTTGCCGAAGGCGGCACCAATATTCACTATCTGGAACACTGGCTGGTACAGCGCAAAAAGCGCTAATTTCCAGTCATTGATAACCAGCTATGCTGGCCCTTGGAAACGGGGGCCAGCATTTCGTTTTTAAAAGCTTCAAGGAACTGCCTCATGCATGAGCTCAGCCTAATGTGCCCGGAAGATCGGGTGGAAGATGTGAGCGATGCGCTCGATGCACTGGATGCGCTGAGCGTGTCGGTCGAGGACATGGACGCACAAACCGAGTCCGAGCAACCTTTGTTTGGTGAGCCTGGCATGCCTGCGCCCAAAGAAGGTTGGAACCGCAGCCGCATCGTGGCGCTGTTCCCCAACGAAGAAGCCGCCCAGCAAGCGCAGGCACTGCTGCAATTGCAGGATTTTTTTGAAGGTTGTCAGGTGCTGGGCGTTCAAGAGGTGGAGCAGCAAGACTGGGTGCGTTTGACCCAGTCGCAGTTCCAGCCGGTGGACATCACGCCGGAGTTCTGGATTGTTCCGACATGGCACGAGCTGCCAGAGGCTGCCAAAGTCAGCATCCGCTTAGATCCTGGCTTGGCCTTTGGCACAGG
>JAFAGF010000292.1 GCA_023422975.1 Pseudomonadota bacterium | reverse complement strand
TTGCCCACGACCTGCGTGCGCCGCTGCGGCATGTGGTGTCGTTTGCGCCGCTGCTTCAAGAGTCGGTGGAGGAGCTGGCGGTGGCCGCGCCGCAGGCCGGTTATGCCGCCGAAGATGCGCGGGAGTTTGCGGTCACGATGGAACAATCAGCCCGCAAGATGAGCGCCATGCTGGACGGCCTGGCCCACATCTCCCGCACATCCCGCGCCGCTTTGCACCTGCAAGTGCTGGATTGGGTGGCGCTGGTGCAAGCGCTGGTACAGCCTTTGCAAGCCCAGCACCCGCACGTGCAATGGGTTGTGCCCAATCAGCCGGTGTGGGTGATGGCCGATGCGGACAGCCTGCGCAGCGCCATGCAAGCGCTGCTGGACAACGCCATCAAATTCTCTGCCACGCAGCCACAGCCGCAGGTGCGCGTGGAGGCGCAGCCCTTGGCGGCGGGCGGATGGCGCTTGGCGGTACAAGACAACGGTGTGGGGTTTGACGACAGCCGTGCACAGGGATTGGGCGAGCTGTTTCAGCGCATGCACCGGGAGACTGAGTTTGCTGGCGTGGGTTGCGGTTTGGCACTGGTGCAGACAGTGGTGCAGCGCCACGGCGCACGCTGGGGTGTGCAATCACAGGTGCAAGCTGGCTGCACGGTGTATCTGGATTGGCCTGCGGCGGTTTGATGTAGAGGAAGATTGGCTGCTAGCGCTTATCTGTATTGCGCTGGCAGCTATCAATATCACTAGCCGGGACTTAAGCGCTTTCGGCTTTGCGCGCCAGCTGCGGCAGGTGGGGGCTGAACTTGGCGCGTTTGGTGGCAAAAAACGTTTTCACATTGCGTACATTGCTGTGTGCGGTGAACAGGTGCTGCGACAGCGCCAAATATGCGGGCATATCGCTGCAGGCCACCACCAGCATAAAGTCCGGGCCTGGTGACACGCGCCAGCATTGCTGCACCGCATCTTCGGCCACAGCCAGGGTTTCAAATGCATCCAGTGCTTCGGCATGTTGGCGCTCTAGCGTGACTTCCACCAGCGCTTGCAAGCCATGCCCCACCAACGGTGCAATGGCCTCGGGGCGCACGATGGCTACTTGCCGCTCAATCAGGCCCAGCGCATGCAGTCTGCGCACGCGGCGCAGGCAGGTCGGCGGGGAGATATGCAGTTGCTCGGCCAACTGCAGATTGCTTTGCCCGGCGTCGCGCTGCAGCAGGTCTAGCAGCTGCAAATCGGTGAAATCCAGCGCGATGTCGGATTGATTGGTTTCAAATTTCATAACTATTTGAAATTTAATTTCTTTATTGATTTTGTGTGAAATTTAATTTCTTGAAAATTAAAAAATAGATCATAAGTTTTATTGCGATGCTTTTAGCATCACGGCTCGTTTCAACCTTTCCGGAGTTCCGCCTATGTGTGGCATCGTCGGCGCAGTTTCCACGCGCAATATCGTTCCTCTGTTGGTGCAAGGCTTGCAGCGCCTGGAGTACCGCGGCTATGACTCCTGTGGCGTGGCGGTGCACCGCATGGTGGCGGGCAGCCCCATCAGCCAAGGCCTGCAGCGCGCGCGCAGCACCGCCCGTGTGTCGGAACTGTTGGAGCAAGTCACCACCGATGATCTACAGGGCCTGACCGGCATTGCCCACACGCGTTGGGCCACGCATGGTGAGCCTGCGGTGCGCAACGCACACCCGCATTTCAGCTACGGCCCTGGTGAAACTATCGACAGTGGCAAGCCTGCTCGCGTGGCGCTGGTACACAACGGCATCATTGAAAACTACGAGCAGTTGCGTGCCGATCTACAAGCCAAGGGTTATATCTTCGCCAGCCAGACCGACACCGAAGTGATCTGCCACTTGGTGGACAGCCTCTACAACGGTGACTTGTTTGAAGCCGTGAAGACGGCCCGCGCCCAGTTACACGGTGCCTACGCGATTGCTGTGATGCACAAGGACGAGCCCCACCGCGTGGTAGGCGGCCGCGCCGGATCGCCCCTGGTGCTGGGCGTGGGCCAAGACAACAGCGAATTCTTCTTGGCATCGGATGCGATGGCCGTGGCCGGCGTGACCGACCAAATCGTGTATTTGGAAGAAGGTGATTTGGTGGACTTGCAGCCGGGCCGCTACTGGATTGCAGGGAAAGATGGCCATGCCGTACTGCCGGAGCAGCGCCCTGTCAAAACCGTGCACGCCCACAGTGGAGCGGTGGAGCTGGGCCCCTACCGTCACTACATGCAAAAGGAAATCTTTGAGCAGCCCCGTGCCATTGGCGACACGCTGGAAGGCATCGTCAACATCGCGCCTGAGTTGTTTGACGGCGCGGATGGCTCGGCCGCATGGCGCGTGTTCAAGGAAATCGACAACGTCTTGATCTTGGCCTGCGGCACCAGCTACTACAGCGGCTGCACGGCCAAATACTGGCTGGAAAGCATTGCTGGCATTCCTTGCAATGTGGAGGTGGCCAGCGAATACCGCTACCGCACCAGCGTGCCCAACCCCAAGACATTGGTGGTCACCATCAGCCAGTCGGGCGAAACGGCAGACACCTTGGCTGCGCTGCGCCACGCCCAAAGCTTGGGCATGACCAACACCTTGACCATTTGCAACGTGGCCACCAGCGCCATGGTGCGCGAATGCAAGCTGGCCTACATCACCCGCGCAGGGATGGAAATTGGTGTGGCATCTACCAAGGCCTTTACGACGCAGCTGGCGGGCCTGTTCTTGCTGACGCTGGCCTTGGCTCAATCCAAGGGTAAGCTAACGGAAGCCAAAGAGCAGGAGTACCTGACCGCCATGCGCCACCTGCCGGTAGCGCTGCAGGCCGTGCTGGCACTGGAGCCGCAGGT
>JAFAGF010000269.1 GCA_023422975.1 Pseudomonadota bacterium | reverse complement strand
TGCGAGTGGGCTTTCAAGGTGAGACCTTGGCGGCCATGGACATCTTGGATGGCTTTGGCCAGCGCTCCGTCATTCGGTTTAACAACCTGAAAGTGCTGCCTTCTTTGCCTGCAGGCAACTTCAAGTTTGAGGTGCCCGTGGGCGCGGACATCATGCAGCAGTAAGGCTGAACGGCTGTAGTGTAAATAGGGTAGCTGCCAGCGCTTTCCTATCAATGCTTTCAACATGAAAAGTATCTGAAAGCTTTATTTATCCATCGCTGATAGCTCTCTTTGTATGAGCGGTGTGCAAATGTGCAATCGGATGTGCAAGCAGCGCAACGTCTGGCTGGCGCACAGCGTTTAGTAGAAATTTCCGGCAGCAAACCTTAGCCATCGTCATCGGTACACCGTAGATGCAAAAAAGCCCTGCAGCACTTGGCAGCAGGGCTTTTTGTTGGGCGGCCTTCCGGAAGCAGGCCGCGCAATAGGCAGTGTTACTGGGCCGCGCGAGTGCGATCCAGCACGGTAGCAATCGCCAAGACCACCACCACGGGCACCAGCCAGCCCAGGCCGATGGCACTGCCCGGCAGGTGCTCAAACACGCTAGGAACCATGCTGCCAAAGCCTGCGGCCTTGATGGCGTCCACAATGCCAAAAACCAGTGCGGCGCTCATCACGGGGATGAAAACGCGGGCCTTGCACTTGAACAACTTGGACATCAGGCCCAGTGCAATCAGCGCAATCGCGGGGGGGTAGATGCCGACCAGCACGGGCACGGCCACAGCAATCAGCTGTGCCAGGCCTTGGTTGGCTACCGCGGCGCTGAACACCGACATGATGATCACCACGGTGCGGTATTGCACGCCAAACAACTGGCTGAAATAGGCCGAGCACGAGCTGACCAAGCCCACGCCAGTGGTCAGGCAGGCCAGCAAAATCACGGCAGCCAGCAACACGGTGCCCGCCGAGCCAAAGGTGGTGTGCACGTAGTTGTTCAAAATCTGCACGCCGCTGGCACCGGCTTCCAGCACCGAACCGCTCATGCCGCCGAGATACACCAGCGACACGTACACCAGGCCCAGGCCCAGCGCAGCGATGAGCGCCGCATAAATGGTGTAGCGTGTGTGCAGGCGGGTGTCGGTGACGCCGGCGGCCTTGATGGCCGCGACGATGATGATGCCGAACACCAGCGACGCCAGCGCGTCCATGGTCTGGTAGCCCTGCACAAAACCTTGTGCCAGCGCTTTGCCCGTTGAGGCGTATTCGGCCGCAGGGGTGGCGACGATGGTGCCCGCAGGGGCCACAAAGGCGGCAACGCCCAGAATGGCCAGCACCACGATCAGCGCAGGGGTGATGATCTTGCCGATGTTGTCCAGCAGCTTGCCGGGGTACAGCGACAGCACCATGACCAGGGCAAAGTAGCAGACCGAGAAGATCAGCAGTGCTTCAGGGGTGTTGCCGGTAAAGGGTGCCATGCCCACTTCAAACGATACGGTGGCCGTGCGCGGTGTGGCAAAGAAGGGGCCAATCGTCAGGTAGATGGCCAGGCCCATCAATGTGCCGGCGACCTTGCCGATGGGCTTGGTCAAAATGTCCAGGCCACCGCCGACCAAGGCCAGTGCCACCAGGCCCAGCAGGGGCAGGCCCACGCCGGTCAGCAAAAAGCCCAGGGCGGCCGACCATTGGAACTCGCCGGCGGCCAGACCTACGCTGGGGGGGAAGATGATGTTGCCAGCGCCCAAAAAGAGCGCAAATGTCATGAAGCCGAGGGCAAAAATGTCCCGCGTCTTGAGTGTTGTCATGGGAAAACCTAAAACCTAAAACCAGAAAGCTGCTGCACAGCGGCAGGCAGACTTTGTTGCAAACGACGAATGCGGATTCCGTGCGGATTCGCTGAGGGCCGGATGTCGACGCGCTCAGGGGCAAGGCGCTTGCTGACCAGGGGTTGCAGTGGCCGCAAGTGGTGAAGGGTTCCCGTGCCGATTAAGCTTGTGGCTTCGGTACGGAGAGCTACAGACTGTATGAACGGCGCTGGTAAGCATCGTGCATTGCGTGTAGTGATCCGCTGAACCACCTATTTTGATGCATATAAAGTTCTGTTATATGACTATTCCGAAAACAACCCCTAAAGCTGATGTTGATTTGTTCCAGCACAAAGGGGACGGTCATAACCCTGCACTGCACCAGCCTTTGCCGGAGCGCTTGCGCCCGCGCACGCTGGCAGAGGTGGTGGGCCAGCAGCAGGTGCTGGGTGCGGGCATGCCGCTGCGCCTGGCGTTTGAGTCCGGTCGCCCGCACAGCTGCATCTTGTGGGGGCCACCCGGCGTGGGCAAAACCACCATCGCCCGGCTGATGGCCGATGCGTTTGACGCGCAGTTCATCGCCATCAGCGCCGTGCTGGGCGGGGTCAAGGACATTCGCGAGGCAGTGGAGAAGGCCGAAGCCGCGCGCAGCGGCCTGATGCCCCAGCGCACCATCGTCTTTGTGGACGAGGTGCACCGCTTCAACAAAAGCCAGCAAGACGCATTTTTGCCGCACGTGGAAAGCGGGTTGTTCACCTTCATTGGCGCTACCACCGAGAACCCCTCGTTCGAAGTGAACTCCGCGCTGCTGTCGCGCGCAGCCGTGTATGTGCTGCAAAGCCTGACGCCAGAAGATTTAAAGCAAATTGTGGCCAAATCCCAGGCAGTGCAAGCGGTTCCAGCTATGGAAAATGAAGCGATGGAGCGCTTGATTGCCTATGCCGACGGTGATGCGCGCCGCTTGCTCAATACGCTGGAGACGCTGTCCATTACCGCCGAGCAAGCCCAGATCAGCACCATCACCGATGCGTGGCTGCTGCAGGTGCTGGGCGAGCGCATGCGCCGCTATGACAAGGGCGGAGAGCAGTTCTACGACACCATCAGCGCGCTGCACAAGTCGGTGCGCGGCTCAGACCCCGATGCGGCGCTGTACTGGCTGGTGCGCATGCTCGATGGTGGCGCTGATCCGCGTTACATGGCGCGGCGCATTGTGCGCATGGCCTGGGAAGACATTGGCCTGGCCGACCCGCGTGCCCTGCAAATTGCCAACGATGCGGCGGTGACCTACGAACGCCTGGGCAGCCCCGAGGGGGAGCTGGCGCTGGCGCAGGCCGTGATCTATTTGGCGGTAGCCCCCAAGAGCAATGCGGGCTACAAGGCCTACAACCAGATGAAGGCCCTGGTCAAATCAGGCAGCACCCAGCCCGTGCCCATGCACCTGCGCAACGCGCCCACCAAGATGATGAAGGAAATGGACTGGGGCAAAGGCTACCGCTATGCGCACGATGAGGCGGATGGCTTTGCGGCGGGGGAGGATTACTTTCCCGAAGGCATGGACAACCCCCATTTCTACCAGCCGGTGCCCAGGGGGCTGGAGATCAAAATTGGTGAAAAACTGGCGCATTTGCAGCAGCGCAATGCAGAGGCTGCCGAAAAGCGCAAACCCTGATGTCCCCTTTTTGGTGCATTTTGTTGCTGCAGTGCAACAAGAATAAGTGCGGCAACGGCAATTTTTGAGTTTTTTCACAGACGTTGTCAGTCAAAGCTTGAAAAAAGAGCGTGCGCTCACGTTTATTGGGTTTTTTACAAGTGGTGTCACACAACTGTCATAAAAATTTAATTAAATCTTCATGGCGTTGTCATGGACAATTCCCAGAAATGCACGGTTACCCGGGGTGGTGACGGTGCTTTTTTGCCTTTGGCAAAGTGTTGCGTAGCAAGCGGTCTGGCTGCAGTGGGTAGTACAGACGGTGTTGCCGCACATCCCAAGTTTTATACAGCCTACGCAGTGTTCTGCGTAGGCTGTTCACCATTCAAAACCCTCTCCCATTGAAGGAGCGTTCATGCTGTTTGGCAAGCTCTTGCCCCGCGAAGGCAATTTTTTCGAAATGTTCAACCAACATGCGGACCGCATTGTGGAAGCCGCTCGCGCTTTCTCGCAGTTGGTGGCGAACTACAACGACCCGCACCTGCGCGAGAAGTACAACAGCGATGTGGACAACGCTGAGCGCGCCGCAGACCGCGTCACCCATGAAGTGAGCAAGACGCTGCACCAGACCTTCATCACCCCGATCGATCGCGAGCACATCCACAGCCTGATCAATGGCATGGATGACGTGGCCGATCTGATCCAGGACTCTGCCGAAGCGATGGCGCTGTATGACATTCGCACCATGACGGATGAAATCCACCGTCTGGCGGATTTGAGCCTGAAGTGCTGCGAGCGCCTGCGCGACGCCGTCAAGCTGCTGGACCACATTGCCGACCAAGGCACTGCCGAAGCCGCGCTCAAGACCTGCGAAGAAATCGACCGCCTGGAGTCGGATGCGGACCGTGTGCTGCGCGCTGCGATGAGCAAGCTGTTCCGTGAAGAAGCAGATGTGCGCGAGCTGATCAAACTCAAGGCCGTGTACGAGTTGATGGAAACCATCACCGACAAGTGCGAAGACGTGGCCAACACCATCGAGGGCATCGTCCTCGAGAACTCCTGATTGATCAGCACAGGAAATCCTGACCATGGAAACCGTACAAGCCGCCCTGTGGGTGGTCATTTTGCTGGTGGCAATGGCGCTGGTGTTCGACTTCATGAATGGTTTTCATGATGCGGCGAACTCGATTGCGACCGTTGTGTCCACCGGCGTGCTCAAGCCCACGCAAGCCGTGGTGTTTGCGGCCTTCTTTAACTTCATTGCTATTTTTGTGTTCCACCTGAGCGTGGCGGCCACCGTGGGCAAGGGCATTGTGACCCCTGACATTGTGGACACCCACGTGGTCTTTGGTGCCCTGGCGGGTGCGATTGCCTGGAACCTGATTACCTGGTACTACGGCATTCCATCGAGCTCGTCGCACGCGCTGATCGGCGGTATCGTGGGTGCGGTGGTGGCCAAGGCGGGCACCGCCCCTCTGGTGGCAAGCGGCATTTTGAAGGTGGTGGCGTTTATCTTCATTTCGCCGATGCTGGGCTTTTTGTTCGGCTCTTTGCTGATGGTGATCGTGGCGTGGATGTTCCGCCGCTCGCGCCCCAGCAAGGTGGATAAGTGGTTCCGCCGTTTGCAGCTGGTGTCTGCGGGTGCCTACTCGCTGGGCCATGGCGGTAACGATGCGCAAAAGACCATTGGTATCGTCTGGCTGTTGCTGCTGGCGACGGGCTATATGTCGAGCAGCGACACCTCGCCCCCGCTGTGGGTGATCGTGAGCTGCTATGCCGCGATTGGCATGGGCACCATGTTTGGTGGCTGGCGCATTGTGAAGACCATGGGTCAGAAGATCACCAAGCTCAAGCCCGTGGGTGGTTTCTGCGCAGAAACCGGTGGTGCGATCACACTGTTCACCGCCACCATGCTGGGTGTGCCGGTCTCGACCACACACACCATCACTGGTGCGATTGTGGGCGTGGGCTCCACGCAGCGCATGAGCGCGGTGCGCTGGGGCGTGGCGGGCAATATTGTGTGGGCGTGGATTTTGACCATTCCTGCTAGCGCCTTCGTGGCAGCGATTGCGTACTGGGTGAGCCTGCAGCTGTACTAAGTACGGCGCAACACTGCAAATACATGAGCGCCTAGCGCTGAATAAAAAAGGACTTCAAAGTGAAAAAGCTTTGAAGTCCTTTTTTATTCAGCGCAAGCAGCTATGTTTTTTGCTACTGGGAAATCTTGCGCGCTTCTGCAATCTGGTATTCAAAGTAATGCTGAAAGCTATAGGCCAAGCTGGCCATCAGCACTGCTGCGCCCACCATGAGCGCCAAGGCAATCGCTGTGATCGTGAACCAGTTGGTCTGGCCCGGTGGGGCGCTTTGCGCCGTGTGCGGGTTGAAGCGGGCATTCCATTTCTCGGGACTGCACAGGCCATACAAAATGGCCACCAAGGCGCAGGCCGCGATGGTGAAGCCCAGCAGCGGAATCAGCAGCCAGCTGAGTTGGTCATCCTGGCCAAACTGCTGCACACGCTGAATGCCATACAGCCCCAGCGCGGTGGGGACGGGGAGCAACCAGCCCAGGGTGTCGCCCAGGCCATGCAGGTAAAAACGGTGCAAACCCAAGGGGCCGCCCACAAAGGCCAGCCACGCCGCAGCAGTCTTGTTTTTCATGCGCCCATTATTCGGGCGAGCTGCTGTCTCCTGCACCTAGGGACTTCTCCATCATCACCACGTCCAGCCAGCGGTCAAACTTCCAGCCCACGCTGCGCAGCGTGCCTACATGGTCAAAGCCCGCTGCGCGGTGTACGCCGACCGAGCCCACGTTGTTGCTGTCGCCAATGACCGCAATGATTTTGCGAACGCCGCAGGCCTCACATTCGCGGCACAAGGCATCCAGCAGCAAACGGCCAATGCCTTGACCGCGGGCATGGTCTGCGACATAGATGGAATCTTCGGCGGAGAAGCGGTAGGCCGGGCGGGGTTTGAACCAGTTGGCATAGGCGTAACCTAGGATGGTGCCGTCATCACTCTCGGCCACCAGCCAGGGTAGGTTTTTGCGCAAAACATCGTCGCGGCGCGTTGCCATTTCCGGCAAAGATGGCGGCTCTTCCTCAAAAGTGCCGGTGCCATGCAAGACGTGATGGTGGTAAATGGCGGTAATGGCAGGCAGGTCCAAAGGTTGGCTGGGGCGGATGGTAGGCATAGAAATGAGAAACCTATATAATGCTGCGTTTTGGGCGTGTCGCTGGCCGGGTGGCCATGTCGCGTGTCTCAAACGCCTGAAAAACTCTTGCAGCAAATTTTTGCTGCGACCACCCGAAGGATAAATCATGGTCGTTATTCGACTCTCCCGTGGCGGCTCTAAGGCTCGTCCATTTTTCAACATCATCGCTACTGACAAGCGTACCCGCCGTGATGGCGAGTGCATCGAGCGTCTGGGTTTCTACAACCCCAACGCACGTGGCGCTGAAGAAGGCCTGCGCGTTGCGCTGGATCGCGTTGCTTACTGGAAGAGCGTTGGCGCACAAGTCAGCGACACCGCTGAGCGCCTGGTCAAGCAAGCCGCTGCTAAGGCTGCTGCTTAATTAGCACCCCCATTGAAAACGGGTTCCGTTGGCTAGTCTGACGGAACCCGTTTTTTCTTTTCCCCGTCTTTGCCAAGATCACCATGAGTCACATGCCTGAACTAGAGTCCGTTGCACTGCCTGAAGATGCGGTGGAAGTGGGGCGTATTGCGGATGCCTGGGGCATCAAGGGCTGGTTCAAGGTCATTGCGTACAGCGCGGACCCCGAGGCCTTGTTCTCCGCCAAGCAGTGGTTTTTGCTGCCTGCCGAAAAAGGTGCGAAGAATTTTGCAGGCCCCGTGCTGTTGCCCGTCAAGCAGGTGCGCCCGCATTCGGACACCATTGTGGCCACGTCGCCTGCGGTGCTGGATCGCAATGCCGCTGAAGCTTTGCGCGGCGCCCGTGTCTTTGTCGCGCGTGAGCATTTCCCCAGAACCGATGACGGTGAGTATTACTGGGTCGATTTGATGGGGTTGAAAGTGGTCAACCGCGAAGGTGTGGATTTGGGGGTGGTCAAAGACTTGCTGGCTACCGGCCCTCAAACCACGCTGGTGATGGGCTACGAAGAAGGCGGTAAAGAGCGTGAACGCATGATTCCCTTTGTGGACGCCTACATCGACAACGTAGACCTGCCGGGCAAAACCATCACGGCCGACTGGCAGCCTGACTACTAAGCCGCCATGAGCGGTCAGCACCATGCGATTTGACATCATCACTTTGTTCCCCGAAATGTTTGCCCCTTTCTTGGAAAGCGGTGTGACAAGGCGCGCCTATGGCTCGGGGCAGGTGGCGGTGCATTTGTGGAATCCACGTGACTATGCCGAGGGCAATTACCGCCGTGTGGATGACCGCCCTTTTGGCGGCGGTCCCGGCATGGTGATGATGGCAGAGCCGTTACAGCACTGCCTGGATGCCATTCGCACCGCCCGCGCTGTGGAGGGTGAGGCGCAGCCTGCACCAGTGGTGCTGTTCTCGCCAATCGGCACCACCCTCAAGCACGAAGTGGTGGCCCAGTGGGCGGCCAGCCAAGGGGCAGTGCTGTTGTGTGGCCGCTATGAAGGTGTTGACCAGCGTTTTATTGACAAGCATGTGACCCACCAGTTGAGTCTGGGGGACTTTGTCTTGTCCGGTGGCGAATTGGCGGCCATGGTGATGCTTGACGCCATCACCCGCTTGCAGCCTGGTGTGCTCAACGATGAAGGCAGCTTTCAGCAAGACAGCTTCAATCCGGCGCTGGACGGCATGCTGGATTGCCCGCACTACACCCGTCCCGAGGTCTGGGAGGGGCAAGAAGTGCCCGCCGCGCTGCTGTCGGGTCACCACGCCAATATTGAGCGCTGGCGCCGTGACCAGCGGCTGCGCATTACGGCGCAGCACCGCCCAGAGTTGGTGGAGCAGGCCCGCGCGCAGGGTTTGCTGAATGCCAAAGACGAAGGGTTTTTGGCAAAAAACGCAGCCAAGCTATAATCCTCGGTTCTTTGATCCTATATCCGGCCGCTGCATCGGTTTGAATGCAGCCATCGCCTCAATCCCGAGGCTTGCCAATCCTGGCGCGGACACGATCGAGTTGGATGAAATCATGAATCTGTTGCAGACTCTTGAGCAAGAAGAAATTGCTCGCCTGAACAAGACTATCCCTTCCTTCGCGCCTGGCGACACTGTGATCGTGTCCGTGAACGTGGTTGAAGGTGCACGTAAGCGTGTGCAGGCCTTTGAAGGTGTTGTGATCGCTAAGCGTAACCGTGGTCTGAACAGCGCGTTCACCGTGCGTAAGATCTCTTCGGGTGAAGGCGTGGAGCGTACGTTCCAAACTTACTCCCCTATCATCGCTGGCGTTGAAGTGAAGCGCCGTGGTGACGTGCGTCGTGCCAAGCTGTACTACCTGCGTGAGCGCAGCGGTAAGTCGGCACGTATCAAGGAAAAGCTGCCCCAACGCGTTAACAAGACTGCTGTTGCAGCTGCGTAATCCGCGTCAGCCTACCCAGAAAAAAGCCGCTACAGTTCGCTATAGCGGCTTTTTTTACGCCTGTCGGAGATGCTTTCTTGCCTTCTGCTTCCAGTTCTGTCACCCCGCAGCCGGTTTCTTTGACCGCACGCATTCCGCACTTTGATCCGCGCACGGTCCCTGTGGTGGGGGTAGATGCGCATTTACCACCAGTGCCTTTGGCTGCGCAAACACCGCAGGCCTTGCGCGCACGCTTCGCGCGGCCACCGCAGTGGCAGCCCGAGGTGCGTGTTGAAGGACGTTTTGCGGATCGTGCCCCGGCGCAGGCTGCGGTGCTGGTGCCCTTGGTGCAGCGTGATGAATTGACGGTGTTGCTGACCCAGCGCACCCAGCATCTGTCCACCCATTCGGGGCAGGTGGCGTTTCCAGGAGGCAAGCAAGACCCTGAAGATCGGGATGCCGTGGCCACTGCATTGCGTGAAGCCTATGAGGAAGTGGGTTTGGAAGCTGGACAGACTGAGGTGCTGGGCAGTTTGCCGGTATATGAAACGGGAACCGCTTTTATTGTTACGCCGGTGGTGGCGTTGGTGCAGCCTGATGTGGTGTTGAAGCCCAATCCCTATGAAGTGGCGCAAGTGTTCGAGGTACCGCTACGCTTTTTACTGGATCCGGCGCACCACCAACGTCATCGCCTGCAGTGGCAAGGCATGGAGCGTGAGTGGTGGTCCATGCCGTATGACGATGCAGGGCATGACCGCTATATCTGGGGCGCAACCGCCGGGATGTTGCGCAATTTTTATCGTTTTATGGTCGCCTAAACCAAAGTCCACGGGTTTGGGGTGGCGTTGAGAATGCTTGCCAGTATCATCACCCCATGAGTTTCTTTGCCATTTTGCTTGCCCTGTTGTTGGAGCAAGCCCGCCCGCTGTCACGTGAGAACCCCGTGCATGCTGGCATTCGGGCTTGGTCTGTGTCTGTGCGCCGCAACTTTGATGCGGGGCGGGAACACCATGGCTGGGTGGCCTGGGGGCTGGCGGTGGTGCCACCGCTGCTTTTGGTGGTAGGGGTGTACTGGCTGCTGATGCGCTGGGTAGGCTGGCCTGCGGCCATGCTGTGGAATGTGGCGGTGCTCTACGTCACGCTGGGCTTTCGCCAGTTCAGCCACCATTTCACGCGCATTCGTGACGCGTTGGACAGCGGTGATGAGCATGCCGCCCGCGAAGCACTGGCTGAGTGGCGGCAGGTAGAAACCACCGAAGTGCCACGCAGCGAAGTGGTGCGCCATGTGATTGAGTACTCGGTCATCAGTGCCCATCGCCATGTGTTTGGTGTGCTGTTTTGGTTTGCGTTGCTGGCAGCCTTGGGGCTGGGCCCTGCGGGGGCGGTGCTCTACCGGGTGTCGGAATACCTGTCGCGCTACTGGTCGCGCAATGCGATTGCCGGCGCAGCGCCGGTGAGTGAACGGCTGCAGCAGTCGGCCAAGCAGGCTTGGATGGTGATTGATTGGCTGCCTGCGCGGATGACGGCGCTGGGTTTTGCGATTGTGGGCAGTTTCGAGGAGGCGATTGATGGCTGGCGTTTTCACACCAAGCACTTTCCCAACGACAACGATGGTGTGATCCTGGCGGCCACGGCAGGTGCTATCAATGTGCGCCTGGGGGGCAGTGCCTTGAAGATGCGTGAAGAGCTCACCACAGCGCCGATTTACGACGATGAAGACGCTTGGCAGGAGCCGGGCGTGACGCCGGGGCGCGAAGCGGAAATTGGCCACCTGCGCTCGGTGGTCGGCTTGGTATGGCGCAGCGTGGTGGTGTGGATGCTGCTGCTGGCGCTGTTGAGTCTGGCACGCTTGCTAGGTTGAACTAATTAGATAGCTGCTTGCGCTTGCTAGATAAGCGCAAGCGCCTTATTTGCTGCATAAAAAAGCCTGCGGTGAAAATCGCAGGCTTTTGCTTTTGGGGCCACCAGCAGAGCCGCTCAGTATTTGTAGCCCGCGTTCAGTTCTTCGAACAACTCGGCGTAAATGCGGTAGCGGTTGGGGTGGATGAAGTGCGGGCTGCCTGCGTTGTCCACCTCGGCCATCACCGCGCAGCCAGGCTCGTGCAGGTGGGTGCAGTTGTAGAACTTGCACTCGTCGGCCAGTGCGCCAATGTCGGGCATGCACTTGGGTAAGTCGGTGGCGGCGATGTGATAGAGGCCAAACTCCTGAAAACCGGGGGAGTCAATCAGCGCGGTGGTGCGTGCCTCATCCATCCAATACCAACTGGTGGTGGTGGTGGTGTGCTTGCCTGTGTTGAGCACGCGCGAGATTTCATTGGTGGCCGCTTGCGCGCCAGGCACCAGCAGGTTGATCAGCGTGCTTTTGCCCACGCC
>JAFAGF010000033.1 GCA_023422975.1 Pseudomonadota bacterium | reverse complement strand
TTGGCCGGCAGCATCATTTTCATGGCAGCGGCTTGCTGGGCCCAGCTGGCGGTGGGCACCATGCCAGCCGCGGCCAAGGCGGCCATGCTCTTCAAAAAGGTATCGCGTCGCATTGTTTTGTCTCCTGTCGATGGTTGCACCTCAGAGGGAGGCTGCAAAGATTCTGGCTCTGCAGGCCCATTGCGATGATGCAGGCGCTGCCTGTCAAACAGCTGTCCCACAAACACCGTGAAAACCCGGATCGTTCCCTACGTTCAAGCACACAGCGCAGTGCTAACGTCAGCGCCATGCACATTCTTTTGGTTGAAGACGATCCCGCCATGCAAACCAGCTTGCAGCGCGCGCTAGCGCGCCGAGGCATCCATGTCAGCCTGTGTGCAGATGGCCTGCAGGCCATTGCGCAATGGCAAGCGCTGCGACCCGATGCGATCGTGCTGGATCTCAGTTTGCCGGGGCTCGATGGTCTGGAGGTGCTTGCCGCACTGCGGGCACTGCAAGCCACCACGCCCGTGCTGATCCTGACCGCACGCAGCACCGTGGGTGACCGTGTGCTGGGGCTCAATGCGGGAGCAGATGATTACCTGGCCAAGCCCTTTGACCTGGACGAGCTGGAGGCCCGCCTGCGCGCGCTGGAACGGCGTACCCTTGGTGGCAATCAGGCTGCCCACGCTGCGCACCACACCAGCTTTGGCACGTTGCGACTGGATGTAGCCAGTGGTGCCGTCTACCACCTCGGGCTGCCGCTGGACTTCACACCCCGGGAGCGGGCCCTCATGCAAGCATTGCTGGCCCGGCCCGGCCAAGCGATTGCCAAAGAGCGCCTGTATGAGCTGGTATTCCCCGGTGAGGTCGATGTGAAATACGAAGCCATTGAGGTGGTGGTCTACCGGCTGCGCAAAAAACTCTCTGGTACCGGCATGGATGTGGTCACGCTGCGCGGTTTGGGGTATTTGCTCAAACCTACCCCGGCGAGTGCCACCGCATGAGCCGCCAGCCCCGCAAACCCGTCTGGTCATTGCGCAGCCAGCTACTGGCGGGCATTTTGCTGACGGTCATTGCCTGCATTGCCTTGAATATGTGGTGGTCCTACCGCGCGTCGTTGCAGGCCCTGCACACCGCGTATGACCGTACCTTGCTGGCTTCGGCCAAAACCATTGGTGAACAGCTGGATGTGCAGGGCTATGACGAACAAGCCCGCATTCACGCGCTGGTGCCTTACTCTGCACTGGAAGCTTTTGAGGCCGACACCCGCACCCGCCTTTACTACCGCGTCTCCAATCTGGAAGGCGCGCTGATTTCAGGCTTTGACGATCTGCCTTTTTGGCATGGCACCATTCCTGCCCAGCCACCCTATGCCGCATTGGTGGATTTCTACGACAGCACCTACCGCAACCAGCCTGTGCGCATTGCCGTGTTGCTGCAGCCTGTGGCCAGCCACCAGGGCCGCAGCATGGCCGTCATTCAAGTGGCTGAAACCCTGCAACTGCGTCACAACCTTGCCTGGCAACTGCTGACCGAAACCCTGTGGCAAAACGCTGCACTGCTAGCGTTGCTGGCGCTCACCATCATGGTGGTCGTGCAGCGCATTACGCGCTCAGTGCGCGAGGTAGGCCATGCCATTGGGCAGCGCCCGCGCCACGACTTTCACCCTTTGCAACGCGATACCGTGCCACGTGAGCTGCAACCGTGGGTGGACGGCATCAACCGCGCTATCGAGCGGCTGCGCGACCTGCTCAGCCACCAAAAACGTTTTGTCCGGGATGCCTCGCACCAACTGCGCACGCCACTGGCCGTACTCAAAGTGCAGGTGCAGTCTGCCCGTCAAGGTGATATGCCCGCAGCCACAGCCCTGCAAGAAATTGAAGCGACAGTAGACCGCGCCACGCTGCTGGCCAACCAGATGCTGTCGCTGGCCAAGGTCGAGCAACTGCGCCAGCAGCCCCAGAGCGATAAGCTCACCGCGTGGGATGCCATCGTGCGGGAGATAGCGCTGGATCTGGCACCGCTGATTGCCGACAAATTGCTGGACTTTGAGCTGCAGGCCGATACCGCGATACCACTGGCTGCCCACGAATGGATGCTGCGCGAGTTGGTGCGCAATCTGCTGCACAACGCCATCCGCCACGCGCCCATCGGCAGTGCGCTGCTGGTGACGCTGACGCTGTCGCCCGACTGCCGCCACGCCAACCTGCACATCATCGACCAAGGCCCTGGCCTGTCCGAAGAACTGCTGCAGCGCCTGTACCAGCCTTTTTCAGCAGGCAGTACCAGCACGGGCTCCGGCTTGGGTCTGGCCATTTGCCTCGAAATTGTGCAGGCCTTGCACGGCAGTCTGGAGCTGCACAACCGCCACCAAGGACAGCGCATTGTGGGTTTGCAAGCCGTGGCCTGCCTACCCGTTGCGACGCCCCATTCAGCGCCTGGGCTGTGCCCCAGTGTGACCACGCAATAGCCATTATTTAAAAATGGTTACACCCGGGTTTCTGCGGATGCCACGCCCTCTTTATGCCATCACAGCGCCACACAGCTGGCGTTGGCGCTATGCATTGAGAAGCACTCTCGTGTAAGACATAAATTCCAAGAAACTCCAAGCCAATCCTACGCCAAGCGCTATCAAAAAAGTAAGCAGAATTCTCGCTTCTGAAGGCATGCTGCATGCATGCACACGGCCTCCATAACATTCGATAGCACAGGCAGGAAACAGCAATGGGTTTAGCGCAGCACAAAAAGGCAGCACGGGTGGTGATCGTCGGCGGCGGAGTCGCGGGGCTGGAAATTGCCACGGCGTTGGGCAAACAACGCAGCCCTGACATTGACTGCGTGACCTTGGTCGATGCCGACTCTGCCCACGTCTGGAAGCCCATGCTGCACACCATTGCCGCAGGCACCCGCGATCTGGCCCAGCAGCAAACCACCTATCTGGCCCAGGCCACCGATGCCCACTTTGCCTTTCAGCCCGGTGCCATGTCGGGGCTGGATCGTGAGCGCCAAGAAATCATTCTGAACCCCATCATCACCGAGGATGGGCGTGAGCTGGTGCCCTCACGCCGCATTGCGTACGATAAGCTCATCATCGCCATTGGCAGCGGGGCCAACGACTTTGGCACGCCCGGCGTCCTAGAGCACTGCTACATGATCGATTCGCGCCGCAAGGCCGATGACTTCAACCAAGAAATCCGCCTGCGCATGCTGCGCAGCATGACCGATGGCAAAGCCCTGCAAGTGGCGATTGTGGGCGGCGGTGCCACCGGCGTAGAGCTGGCCGCCGAGCTGGTGCAGCTGTCCGAGAGTGCTGAGGCCTACGGCATCTTGGGCCAGGCCGCCAAATTCCGCATCGTGCTGATTGAAAGCGGCCCGCGCATTCTGGCCAGCTTTCCGGAAGAGATTTCTGCCGCCACCCAAAAGCGCCTGGCTGCCCTGGGCGTGACCGTGCTGCTCAACCGCAAGGTACAGGCCGCGCAGGCCGACGGCTTGGTGCTGGATGGGGAAGAGCTGGTGCCCGCAGGGCTGAGCGTGTGGGCCGCCGGTGTGAAAGCCCCGGCCTTTCTGTCGACGCTGGGCCTGCCCACCACCCGGGGCCACCAGCTCATCGTGAACGATGACCTGCAAACCGCCGACCCCAACATTTA
>JAFAGF010000199.1 GCA_023422975.1 Pseudomonadota bacterium | reverse complement strand
GTGCTGGACGGCTATGACGGCGCCCGTCTGGAGCGCGCCTTGGTACAGGGCAAGGACCGCGTGGCCGATAGCGCCAGCAGCTCGGCCGGCATCATGGGGCGCGGGCCTGCACTGTTTATGCTGACGGGCGTGCCCGCCAAGGGCAAAACCGCAGCCCAGCTGGAAAAAGCGCTGCGTGCACAAATTGTGCGCGTAGCCAAAGATGGCGTGAACGCTGCAGAGCTGCAGCGCGTCAAAACACAGTGGCTGGCCTCGCAAATCTATGAGCGCGACTCCGTGATGGGCCAAGCCCAGGGGCTGGGCAATTACTGGGTGATGGGCATGCCGGTGAATGCCGATGATCTGCTGGTCAAAGCCTTGATGGACATCAGCGCTGCCGATGTACAGCGCGTGGCGGGACAGTACTTTGGGGATGACCAGCTGACCGTGGGCACGCTGGTGCCCCAGCCACGCCCTGCGGGTCAGGCCGCACGCCCCGCATCGGCGGTAGATGCGAACACGCTCCAGCACTGAACTGCACCGAAAGCTTGATGATGAAGACGAAAACAATAGCTGCCAGCGCTTGGCTGGCTTGCACTTTGGCCGGTTTTGGTGTGAATAGCGCCTGGGCGGTGTTGCCCATCCAGCACTGGCAGCAACCTTCGGGTGCCAAGGTGTGGCTGGTGGAAAGCCCCAGCATCCCCATGGTGGACATTCAGGTGGCATTTGATGCCGGTGCACGCCGTGAACCCCAGGAACAAGCAGGCTTGGCCACAGCATTGGCCATGATGACGGACAAGGGCGTGAAGGCGCAGGGCAAGCTGCCCGCGCTGGATGAAAACGCCTTGGGCGAAGCCTGGGCAGACTTGGGAGCATCGTTTGGCGCCGGGGCGGGCAAAGACAGCTTCAACTACTCGTTGCGCAGTCTGACCGTGCCGGACCTGCTGCAGCGTTCGGTACAGCTGGCGGCCCGCCAGATTGCCCACCCCAGCTTGCCCGCCGATGTGTGGCTGCGTGACCGTGCGCGCTGGAGCGCCTCGATTGCGGAGTCCAACACCCGCCCCGGCACTGTGGCGGGCCGCGCGTTTACCCAGGCGGTGTATGGCGGCCATCCCTATGGCTGGCGCAGCACGGAGCAAACGCTGTCCAAGATCGATGTGAAAGCGATGCAGGCGTTTCATGACCAGTACATCCAGGCGTGCCGCGCCAAAGTCAGCGTGGTGGGGGCGGTCGACAAAGCGCAAGCCGATGCGCTGGTGACGCAACTGATGGCGCAATTGCCCAAGGATGATGGCAAGGGCTGTCAGCCACTGCCTGCCGTAGCGGAGGTGCCAGCGCTGAAAGCGGCGCAAGATATCCGCATACCCTTTCAGTCTGCACAGGCGCAGGTGCTGATTGGCCAGCCGGGCATCAAGCGCAATGACCCGGACTTTCTGGCGCTACTGGTGGGCGACCACATTCTGGGCGGCGGCGGGCTGGTCTCGCGCCTGATGGAGGAGGTGCGTGAAAAGCGCGGCCTGACCTACGGTGTCTCCAGCAGCTTCTCTCCAGGGTTGCATGCGGGTGCGTTTGTGGTCAGTCTGCAAACCCGCCCTGACCAGGCAGAGCAAGCGCGCCAGGTGGCGCAAGAGACGCTGGCCAAGTTTGTCGCCGAAGGCCCTACGGAGCAAGAACTGCGTGATGCCAAGGACAATCTGATTGGTAGCTTTGCGCTGCGCATCGACAGCAACCGCAAGCTGTTGGCGAATGTAGCCAATATTGCCTGGAACGATCTGCCCTTGGACTATTTGGACCACTGGACGGACAAGATCGAAGCCTTGACCGTGAACGATGTGCGCAGCGCCATGCAGCGTGCGATCCAGCCGGATCGCATGGTGACCGTGGTGTTAGGGGAAAAGAAATAATGGGTCGCAACAGTTATCGCACGATCGAAGAAGCACTGGCGTTGCAAGCGCGCCTGAAAAAGCGTGAAGCCTTCAAACAGGCCGAAGCCGAAGCATTGGCCGTGGCCGCAGGCAAAAAACCGGGCAGCAAGGTGCAAAAGCCCGCCAAACCTGGCAGCGGCGGTGCGGGTGAGGTGCGCATCATCGGCGGCCAGTGGCGCCGCACACGCTTGGCAGTGGCCCAGCGTCCGGGCCTGCGCCCCACGCCCGATCGGGTGCGCGAGACTTTGTTCAACTGGCTGGGCCAGGACCTGGGTGGCTGGCGCTGTCTGGATGCCTTTGCCGGCACCGGCGCTTTGGGCTTTGAAGCCGCATCGCGCGGCGCTGCCCAGGTGCGTTTGGTGGAAAGCGATGCAGGGCTGGCACAGCAGCTGGAGCGCCTGGCGCAGCAGCTGAAAGCCGAAGGCGTGCAGGTACAGCGCGGCGATGCTATTGCTGCGTTGACACAAAGTGCGCCGGGCCATTGGCATGCCATTTTTGTGGACCCGCCTTTTGGCGCCGAAGCGCTGTTTGCACCGGCCATCAAGGCCGCGGCCCATGCAGTGGCGAGCGACGGCTGGATCTATCTGGAAGCCCCCAAGGCATGGACGGATGAAGAGTTGGCAGCGTTCGGGTTGCAGCAGCACCGTTATTTGAAGGCGGGTGCCGTGCACGCCCATCTGTTGAAAAAGATCAGCGTGTAAAAACCTGAATCTTTAAATTCATAGCTGCTAGCGCTTGTCACATAAGCGCTAGCAGCTATTTTTATGCCTAAAACCTCCGCAGGCATAATGCCCGCTCATCACTGAGTAAAAGCATGGAGACTGCTATGGCCGAACACGTGGTTGCCGTTTATCCCGGCACGTTTGACCCGATCACGCTGGGGCATGAAGACATGATCCGCCGCGCCAGCGCCATGTTTGGCACGGTGGTGGTGGGCGTGGCTACCGCTCACCACAAGAAAACCATGTTCCCCTTGGACGAGCGCATGGCACTGGCACGTGCGGTGTTTGCCGATGTGCCCAATGTGCGGGTGGAAAGCTTTGAAGGTCTGGTGCGTGATTTTATGGTGCAGCAGGGCGCCAAGGTGATGGTGCGTGGGCTGCGCTCAGGCACCGACTTTGATTACGAGTTTCAGCTGGCGGGCATGAACAAGCATTTGTTGCCTGAAGCAGAGACCGTGTTCCTGACGCCCAGTGCGGAAACCATGTTCATCAGCAGCACCTTGGTGCGTGAAATTGCAACGCTGGGTGGCGATGAAGTGCGCAAGTTTGTATCGCCTGCGGTGCTGCAAGCCTTGCTGGGGAAGGTGGCTCGCTAAAGCCAGCCATCCTTGAAGGGTGCCAGGGTCATTGCCGTACAAGACCTAGGCTGCAGCCCATTGCATGCGGTGCTGCACCACCACCTCATGGACGAACTTGAGTTTGGCCACCGCCCCGGCCGAGGGTGCAAAGGGGTAGGCATCGTTATGCCCCAGACTGCGGTTGAGGCTGTTGAGCATCAGGGTGAGCGGCACGCACTGCTGCAGGATGCTTTCAAACGGTGCCTGGATGTGGGTGAATGGGTCTTCCATCGGTGGCCAACTGGTCAAATGCCCCGGTAGGCGCAGCTGTACCCGGTAGCTGGCGGCGGTTTCCATCAAGTCCATGGTGTGCAGGTAATGCGCCCATGTCTCTGCCCAGTCCTCCCAAGGGTGTGCGGCGGCATAGGCGCTGATATGCTGTTGTTGCCAGCCCGCAGGCCCGGCAGGGTCACGTGCGTAGTGGGCTTGCAGGGCTTGTGCATAGTCTTGGCGCTCGTCACCAAACAGGCTGCGAAAACGTGTCAGCCATGCGGAGTCTTTGATCAGCACATCCCAAAAAAAGTGTCCAGATTCGTGGCGCAAATGCCCTAGCAGGGTGCGGTAGGGCTCCAGCATGGACAAACGGCGTCGGGCGCGCTCGTCATCGTCCGCTTCGGCAACGTTCAAGGTGATGGTGCCGTTGGCGTGGCCCGTCATCACGGGGGCCTGACCCGTCTGATCTTCCAAAAAATCAAAAATGGGGGCAGGCAGACCTTGCAATGAAGTTAGCTGCAAGCAGGACAGCGTGTAAAAAAGATAGCGCTTGGCGTGTTCGAGCTTGTGGGCGCGCAGCAGGTTCTGTGGGTTTTCAAAATTGGGTAACCAGCGGGTTTGGCGGCAAGAGACGCAATAGGGTTGCATGCCGTCTGCATCGGTGGTGAAGTTGCAGGCAGCGCCTTGGCTGCTGCGGTTGTGGCACATGCGCAGCAGAGGCATTGGGGGCTGCCATGCGGGTGAGCGAGGCTCCCACATGTCCGGCGTGTTGCCAGAAGGCTGCAAGGCGGCCATGCGCATGTGCTCAGGCACAAACGCCAGCGTCGAGCCGCAGTGCACACAGGTGGTGCTTTCAAAAAACACCAGGTGTCCGCAGTGATCACAGTTAAAAGCGCGCATAGAGGCGTAGCTTAGCGAGGAGTTTGGAAAATAAAAAATGCCGACCTTGGGAAGGTCGGCATTGTGGGCAAGTGCTGCTACCTTTTGTGCAAAGGTCGCTCACATGCAATGTTTGTATTTAGGGGCGTACCACGATGCTGTTGCGTACGGCCGCAACACCCTTGACGCTGCGGGCCAGTGATTCTGCACGGTCTTTCTCAGCTTGGCTCTTGGCAAAGCCCGACAGCTGAACGGTGCCCTTCAGAGTTTCCACACTGATAGAGGTAGCGGCCACCGTCTTGTCTTCGGCAAACTTGGCCTTGACTGCGGTCGTGATGCCGGCGTCGTCCACATAGGAGCCTACCGTTTGCTGATTGCGGGCCACAGAGCAGCCTGTGGCACCAATGATGGTGGCACCGACCAAGGTTGCAAAAGCAATAGCACGGGTGGTTTTATTCATAGTTGCCTTTCTGCGTTGGAAGAAAGAGGTGCACGAAGTTCCAATTGGTAGTGCACCCCGAGGGGGAATGAAGGCGCCTTAACGGCGGCGGCCCATGAGGAAAGCTGCGGCCACTGCGGCCCCAGCTGCGGCAGCCATCAAAATGGATTTGCCGGGCTGCTCGACCACATAACGTGTGGTGCTTTCCGCGGCTTGCTGGAATTGGCGGCGAGCGCGGTCAGAGCTTTCGGCGCAGAAGTTGATGCTTTTGCTGCAAAACTCTTGGGCGCGTGCCGTCAAATCATCAATCGCTGGGCTGAGTTCTTTTTCAACAGCGCGAATGCCGTCCTGTGCTTGGTCGAATGCGTTGCGCGCCGCTTCCCGGGTGGTATGCATGGCTTCCTTGGCCGATGCTTCGGCCTCTTGTGCAAATTCTTTGGCGCTGGCCTTGGCGGTGGCCGCAGCATCTTTCACCGCATCCTTGGTGGCGTCGGCTGCTTCTGCCACTTTCTTTTTTGCGTCTTCGGAATGGTTCATAGCGTCTTTCTCAATAGATATTTGTAAGAGAGCGTGGAGAGGCGCGTAGGGCTACGCAAAGGCGCTTGGGTCAGCCCTTCTTTTTCAGCAGGCTCATGACGAATGTCACAACCGCCATGACCACGAAGATAAAGAACAAAATTTTGGCAATACCAACCGCACCAGATGCAATGCCGCCAAAACCAAAAACGGCAGCAATCAAAGCAATGATGAGAAATACAACGGCGTAATGCAGCATGACTGGCCTCCTCAAGTGTTTGCAGGGTTCAGCGCCGCAAGGTTGGCAGCGCTGCCATCAGTGGTTTCCACTGTAGTGAGAGGAAGATTGCGGCTGTGCCAGTACCGCTTGCGCATGCGTGTCAGCGTGCTGCGCAGCGTCGGTGTGCGTGCAGGCCTACACGCATACCGAAGTGTTTCAAGGTGCATCGCTTGATAAAAAAAGCCACCGTGAGGTGGCTGGCTTGAGGTGAGGAGCTTAGGGGAGAAGGCGCTCAGGCTGGGGCAAGGACCTCGGCAGGGCTGGCCCCGGTCGGGATCACCGCTGAAATGGTGGTTCCTTCGCCGATGGCGGAGTTGATGGTCAGACGCCCCCCGGTAGCTTCAACGCGATGGCGCATGCCTGCAAGCCCGTGCGAGTTAGGGCGGATCGATGCCAGGTCAAAACCTTCCCCGTTGTCTTGGATTTGCACGGCAACATAGGTGGGGTAGTTGTGGACGCTGACTGCAATTTTGCTGGCTTTGGCGTATTTGCCGATGTTCGTCAGAGACTCTTGCACCAGACGATAGATAGTCAACTCTGTTGCATCCGGCAACTCCACGGCTTCTAAATTGGCTTCGACTTCAACGCCAATGCGCTGGGAGAATTCGTTGGTCAAAATTTCCAGCGATGTTGACAGCCCCAAATTGGCCAGTGAAGAGGGACGCAGGTCTTCCACGATGCGGCGCTTGAGCGCAATCCCGCTGTTGAGCGTTTCGGTCAGGTGCTTGACGCGGTCGGCTACTTCAGGGTTGGACATTTCGATCTTGGACTTCAAGCGGGCCACATCCAGCTTGGCGGCCGTCAGCAGTGCGCCCAGTTCGTCGTGCAGCTCGCGCGCCAAATGTCCGCGCTCGTCTTCGCGCACTTGTTGCAAGTGGTTAGCAAGTTCTGTAAGGGTGGCCGTACGCTCTCGCACCAATTGCTCCAGCCGAGTGCGCTCTTCAGACAGCAGTGCTTGCTCCCGTTTGTGCAAACGCTCGACGATATTGTGCTGGCGCAGATAGAGGTAAAAGGCCAAGACTCCAATGAAAGTGATGGTTGCTACGCCCACGCGGGCCCAAACCAAGGATGACTTGACGTCATCCTGATAGCGCTGGGCTTCTTGCACTACAGCCTCTTCCAACTGGTGAGAGAGGGTGCGGATGCTGTTCATGTCGCTGTTGCCCATGTCGGTGAACATGACAAACTTCAGCGCATCGGCATTGCCTTCACGAAATAGCTTCAGGCTTAAATCCATTTCCGCAGTTTTTCTGCCGATGCTCTGGCTCAAAGCCATAAACACGTCGGACTTGGTGCGGTCATTTTCAATATTTTGGCGAATGTTGTTCAAAGACCGAGAGATATCTTTGGAGGCTTCTTGATAGGGCTCCAGATACTTGGGGTCATTGGTGAGCAAATAACCACGTAAGCCAGTCTCGGCATTGAGCATGTCCTTCATCAGGACACTGATCGAGGTGCGGATGTCGTATGCACGCGTCAGGTTTGTAAGCAATTCGCTTGTTTGTTTGTAGCCATATTCGCTGACGCCAATCATGAGGCACGCCGCAAGAATTGCCAGCGGCAAACTAATAGCCATACGGCGTAACGTTGTCCAATTCACAGTGAGTCCTCCAACTGGTAATCAGTTTGGGGCAGATGGTGGACATAATCAAGTTGCTTTGAGACAGGGTTAGCGCTGTGTGCTGCAAGCATTTGTATTGCGAAACTAAGAACGTATAGGGATGTGTCCCAGAAAACAGGAAAGAGGCTTCGATGATCAAAGTAGGTATCGTGGATGACCATGCCATCGTGCGCTCAGGGCTGCGCCAGTATTTGTCTGAGCATGTGGACTTGCGCGTAGCAGGGGAGGCCAGCAATGGGCGTGAAGCCATTGACTTGGTGCGTCAGCAAGATATTGATGTACTGGTGATGGACTTGTCCATGCCGGGGCAAAGTGGCTTGGACGCACTGGCCATGCTGCGTGCCAAGGCGCCAGATATGGGAATCTTGATTCTGAGTGGCTATCCTGAAGAGCATTACGCGATCAACTTGATTCGCCAAGGTGCCAGCGGCTATCTGAATAAAGAGTGTGAGCCCAAAGAGATTGCCGAAGCGATTCGCACCATTGCCTTGGGCCGTCGCTACCTGACGCCTACGGTGGCAGATTTGCTGGCCCAGCAACTCAACCGCAAAGATGATGTGCCGCCCCATGAGCAGCTCTCTGAGCGTGAGTTCCAGGTTTTTCTGAAACTGGCCAAGGGTGAAACCGCAGGGGACATTGCCAAGTCATTGTCTTTGAGTGTGAAAACGGTCAGTACCTATCGCACCCGCTTGATGGAAAAGATGGCGCTGTCCTCCAACAGCGATTTGACCTACTACGCATTGAAGAACAAGCTGATCGATTGATGGTGTGAGCTGGCTGATGGCCAGTTGCTCTCTGCTGCGGCTGAAACAAAAAAGCTGGGCGGTGCCCAGCTTTTTTGTTTCAGCGTGTTGTGTGCATAGCGGGCTTCAGCCCATTTCCATACAGAAATCCAGCAAGGAGTCGATTTCATTGGATTTGTCAAAAATGGCATCGACGCCCAGTTCGGTGCAGCGCTGGCGCACATCCAAAGTGGCGTAGTTGCTCAGCACAATCACGCGTTGGCCGGGCTTGCGCTTTTGGCACGCAGCCACCACGCCCAAACCGCTGCCCTGGCGCAAAAATAGGTCGACGATGGCCAGATCCCAATCGTTGTGCGGATCGGTTAGCCATGCAGTGCCTTCAGCTTCAGTTTCTGCATAGCCCACCGGCTCGACATCCGAGAGTTCGAGCAGCGTCTCAATCAAATTTTCGCGGATCGTGGCGTTGTCTTCCACGAAAAAAGTCTTGAGCGTCACGGTACAAACAGAACCAATAAAGGGGGATTAGTGAAAGTGAGGGCCCATTTTGCATCGCCCATTTCGCTGAAGGTGTAGTCAATATCCTACTTGTTGTTACAACAAATGGAGCACTCCGGATTTCGGCTGGTGCGCATGCGTGACCACTCCATGTTTTTCCCATCTAACATCAATAGCTTACCGACCAAAGGGTCGCCAATTCCGGTGATGAGTTTCAATGCTTCTGCGGCTTGCATGGAACCAATAACACCGACCAGTGGTGCGAGCACCCCCATGGTGGAACACTGCACTTCCTCAAAGGTTTCCTCTGGCGCGAACAGACAGGCATAGCACGGAGAGGTCTCTTTGCGGGGATCAAACACCGTAATTTGCCCATCAAACCGAATGATGGCACCTGCCACCAAAGGCACGCGGTGTTTGACACATGCGGCATTCACAGTTTGCCGTGTGCGGTAGTTATCGCAGCAGTCCAAAACGACGCTGGCCTGTGAGACAAGTTCGTCCAGCAAGGCATCGTCCGCATGCTGCTGCACACATTGCACTTGAATATCAGGGTTGAGGGCTTGCAGCGCTTGTGCGGCAGACTGCACCTTGGGCTGGCCTACCCGTGCGGTGGTGTGGGCAATCTGGCGCTGCAGGTTGGTCAGATCGACCTCGTCATCGTCGACCAAGGTGATATGGCCGATGCCAGAAGCCGCCAGATACAGCGCTGCGGGCGAACCCAGGCCGCCCGCGCCAATGATGAGCACGCGGGCATCCAGCATGGCTTGCTGGCCTTCAATGCCGACTTCGTCGAGCAGGATGTGGCGCGAGTAGCGCAGAAGTTGATCGTCGTTCATGGTGCGTCCATGAAAAAAGCCGGGCATGCATACCCGGCTGTTTTGAGAAAAAGAGAGCTGCTAGCGTAGGTGGTTCTTGAATTTCAAATGCTTTTGGCATTGAAAGCAAGATCAGGTAAACGCTAGCTGCTATCTTTGTTTATTCGTCCTTGTCCTTTTTCTCGGGCGGACGCTCGGTCAGCGTCTTGCTGACTTTGACGGGCTGGCCTTTGAGTTGGTTCAAGGCTTGTTGCAACTGGAAGTCCTTGGCAGAGCCAAACTCTGGCAGACGGCGCTCCGAGACCGGTTTTTTGGCATCTTCTTCCAGACGCTTGCGGGCTTCTTCGCGCAGCTTCTCGCGGGCGGCCACGGCTTGGGCTTCCGCAGCGGGATCGCCATTGCCGATGTGCTTTTCCAGGTCGGACTCACGCATGCGCAGCGCGGCGTAGACATCGCCTTCGGCGGTCTCGTCCACCATCACGTCGGGCACGATGCCCTTGGCCTGGATGGATTTGCCGCTGGGGGTGTAGTAAAGCGCAGTGGTCAGTTTCAAGCCGGTATCGGGGCCCAAGGGGCGTACGGTTTGCACCGATCCCTTGCCAAACGACTGGCTGCCCATGATGGTGGCGCGCTTGTGGTCCTGCAAGGCACCGGCCACGATTTCGCTGGCCGAGGCCGAGCCTTCGTTGACCAGCACCACCAAAGGCACTTTTTTCAGCGCTTCGGGCAAGCGTTTGAGCGGGTCACCCGAGCCACGGCGTGCGTAGAACTCTGGCGCAGCCTTGAACGTGGCCTTGCTTTCTTCCAGCTGGCCATTGGTGCTCACCACCGTCACGCCTTCGGGCAAGAAAGCGGCGGAGATGGCGACGGCCGCGTCCAGCAGACCACCGGGGTCGTTGCGCAGATCCAGCACCAAGCCCTTGATGTGGGGGTCTTCCTTGTAGATTTCTTCGACTTTGCGCACAAAGTCGTCCACGGTGCGTTCCTGGAACTGGCTCAGGCGCACCCAGCCATAGCCGGGTTCAATCAGCTTGCCCTTGACCGACTGGGTCTTGATTTCTTCGCGCGTGATGGTGACGGGGAAGCTGCGGCTTTCATCCTTGCGCAGGATGGTCAACTCCACCTTGGTCTTGGGTTCGCCACGCATGCGCTTGACGGCCTCGTTGAGGCTCAGGCCCTTTACCGCTGTGCTGTCAATTTTGGTGATCAGGTCGCCGGTTTTCAGGCCCGCGCGGTCTGCGGGGGAGCCTTCGATGGGCGAGACAATCTTGATCAGACCATCTTCCTGGGTAATTTCAATGCCTACGCCCACAAAGCGGCCGGAGGTGCCTTCGCGGAATTCCTTGAAGGTCTTCTTGTCGAAATACTGAGAGTGGGGGTCCAGGCTGGACACCATGCCGGAGATGGCATCGGTGATGAGCTTTTTATCGTCCACAACCTCGACGTAATCCGTCTTGATGATGCCGAATACAGCCGACAGCTGCTGGATTTCTTCCAGAGGAAGCGGGGAAATGCCGCCACGCGCAACCGTTTGCAAAGACACGGTGGTCAATGCACCTGCTACAACGCCCAGCGATACCCAGCCAGCAATTTTGAGTTTTTGGCTCATAGAGACTTTAGTTTTAGATCAGCGTGGACAAATATACACGGCGCTGCCTTGCAGGTGGTGGGCCAAAGGCACAACCACCCGTAGGCAGGTAGGGTGTTACAAAATCAAGCCTTGCCTTGTGCAGCAACAGCCGCCGCGGCCTTGGCGGCGGCTTCAGCATCGCCCAGATAGTAGCTGCGGATGGGCTTGAGGTTTTCATCCAGCTCGTACACTAAGGGGATGCCGTTGGGGATGTTGACCCCAACGATAGCGTCATCGGCGATATTGTCCAAATACTTGACCAGGGCGCGGATGGAGTTACCGTGCGCGGCGATGACCACGCGCTTGCCCGCCTTGATCTGGGGGGCCAGGGTATCGGTCCAGAAAGGCACCACGCGGGCGACGGTGTCTTTGAGGCATTCGGTCAGTGGCACTTGCTCGGGGTTCAGCTCGGCATAGCGGCGGTCGCTGCGTTCGCTGCGGGCGTCGGTGGGCTCCAGCGCTGGAGGTGGTACGTCGTAGCTGCGGCGCCATTGCAGCACCTGGGCGTCGCCATACTGCTTGGCCATGTCGGCCTTGTTCAAGCCCTGCAGGCCACCATAGTGGCGCTCGTTCAGGCGCCAGTCTTTGTT
>JAFAGF010000144.1 GCA_023422975.1 Pseudomonadota bacterium | reverse complement strand
TGCATGGTGCGCATCTTCGGCAGCACGCACCCCGAAGAAGCAGACCACGCCGGCCACGACCTGACCTACCAGGCCGAAGCGGGCTTGACCGACAACGGGCAACTGCCTGCCAGCTTGTTTGCCGATATGGGCGGCGCCCTGATGGCCAGCGAAGCCGTGCTACAAGTCTTGATGGCGCGCGCGCGCAGCAGCGCAGGCCATTGCCTGGACGTGGGTCTGGCCCAAACAGCGCAATGGCTGGCGCTGCCCCGCCAGTGGCATATGACCACCGCACAAGGTGATGTAGGCGGCGCCCACGCCGGCTATCGCATGTACCGCTGCCAGGACGGCTGGGTCGCGCTGGCAGCACTAGAACCCCACTTTGCCCAACGCACCTGCCAAGCCATAGGCCTGACCGACTGCAGCGGCAGCATTGCCGAGATGCGCACTGCCGCAGTGCATGCGGCCATCGAGGCTTTCATGCTGCGCCACCGTTGCAGCCAGATAGCGGCGATGGCAGCACAAAGCGATATACCCCTACAGCTGATTGCTGACTATCACAAATAATTACATCAAGCACCTAATCAGCCTGCCCACAGCCGCTGCACCTGCAGCGCCGCTCTACCCAAACATTCGCAGGCATGCTCCTGTGCTGCGCTTGAAAGGTTTGTGTCGATGGTTCTGAGCCCTGCCACCCATGTTGATCACCGCTTTGCAAGCTCGCGCTTTACGACTGCTCATGCCTGCAGCACTGCATGGCAGTTGAGCACGACAACGGTGCAGCACAACACAAGGGCGTATACAACTCCTGCATCCGACACAGAATCCGGGAATGTGGCTACAAAAAGCACGCACAAAGCTGCGTTACAACACACACATTGGCCAGATCAAAGCACGCGCAAAGCTGCAATTCAAGCCTACCGAACAAAACTGAACCCCAAATACAGCCCCGCCTCATACAGACACCATGTGCATGCACGCATTCATCCTCTAACCTGCCGCCAGCGGCCTGCTGCACTTCGTATCGTGATCCCAATTTTTTTGAGCCTCAGGCAGCACCTTTTTCATTCGGCGACTTCCGCACCCCATATGCAAGCCACCCATTAAGACCAGGAGAGACTTGCATGCCCAACTCCACCATCAGCAAAACCTACAAATGGCGACGCTGGATTTTCATCTCTGCGGTCGCGGTGCAGTTGCTGGTCGCAAGCGGCAGCATCGCACTGATGTCCTCGGTGCGCGTGGTCGTCAGCGGCGAGAGTTTGTGGAGCAAGGGACTTGCTGCGGCCGTCATGCACTTGCAGCGCTACGCTGAAACAGGCAACCCGCAAGATTACACAGAGTTCCAAAACTCGCTGTCCATCCCTTTGGGTGTGGGTGAAGCACGCAAGGTGCTTGATGCCCAGATTCGCAACAAGGCAGCCATTCGAGAAGGTCTGATTCAGGGTGAAAACCACCCCGCTGAAGTGGATAGCCTGCTCCACATCCTGCCTTGGGTTTGGAACCTCCAGACGCTGGCACCGACCATCGAGTATTGGCGCCGCGGCGATCACTATATCCAGGTCATTCAAGACCTAGGTCACAAAATTCAAGAACGGCGCAGCACGGGCAAACCAGTTTCCTCTGCGGAAATTGAAGCATGGCGCCAGCAAATTGCAGACCTCAACAGCACGGTCATGCCGCTAACCAAGCAATTCAGTGCATCGCTGGGCAACAATTCCCGTCAACTCGGACAATTTCTGCTGATCGTGAATTTGCTCACTGCCATGGTGTTGAGCTTGATTTACTGGTTCTCTGTGCAAAGGGCCATCGCCGAAAGTACGAAAGCCTACGGCGAGCTTGAGGTAGAGCGCCAACGCAGCGGCGTTACCTTGGCTGCACTGGGCGATGGCGTCATCACCCTCGATATGCAGCAGCGCATTCTCTACGCCAATCCATCCACATCACAGCTGCTGGACATACCCCACCAGCAGTTGCTGGGGCGCAATATTGCAGAAGTGCTGAGCTTTGTGCCTGAGCTGATTACCAACTACAACGCGCCCCCAGTCAATGCGAGCGGCAATAGCAACACAAACAAGAGCGAAAACCATGTCCACTGGATCACCCGCCCCGGCAAAGACAACGTAGCCGTTCGCGTATCCATCACGCCTCTGAAAAAAGAATGCAAACACTCTGGCTCCGTCGTCGTTCTGCATGATGTTTCACAGGAGCAAAACTATATGCGCATGCTGGCTTGGCAAGCCAGCCACGATGCTTTGACAGGCCTGCAAAATCGCACGGCCTTTGAACAATACCTTGAACAAATCGTTGGCGGCCAGCAAGCCAGCCTGCTGCAACTCAATCTGGATCACTTCAAGATGATCAACGCCACCTACGGCCATTCTGTAGGTGATGAAGTACTTCGTCAGGTCTGCCACCTGCTGCGCTCTGCACTGCGTGAAAGTGATGTGCTGGCACGTATTGGCGGTGACGAGTTCGCCGTTTTGCTCACCAACTGCCCGACTCATGCGGCCATGCAGACAGCCGAGCGCTTGCGCCAAAGCGTGCACGATCTGAATGTGCACTGGCACCAAAAAAATCTGCACACCGGCGTCAGCATTGGCGTGGTGCACATTGAGCCGCACCACCACAACGACGCACAATCACTGCTGGGCATGGCCGACAACGCCTGCAAGCATGCCAAGGAAAGTGGGCGCAACCGAATCACCGTCTACAACCCCTTCAACCGCATCTTCCAGCGCTACCAAGGGGATATGGAATGGGTGCAACGCCTGCGCTCCAGCCTAGAGAACAACCATTTCTCACTGATGGCGCAAACGGTCTATCCGCTCAAGCCACAACCCAAAGGCATGGGTGGCGTTCACTTTGAAGTACTGCTGCGCCTGCAAGATGGCCAAGGGCAGTTGATTGCGCCATCTGTCTTCATTCCGATTGCAGAGCGTTATGACCTCATGCCCCACATTGACCGCTGGGTGGTACGCAATGCCTTAAAACTGCTGCGCACCCACCTGTCAGAGGGCGCCAACATCAGCACGTGCTCCATCAACCTCTCTGGTGCCAGCCTGGGTGATAACGAGCTGCTGGAATTCATTCGCCACAATATTCTGGAGCATGGTGTTGCTGCAGAGAAGCTGTGCTTTGAAATCACGGAAACCAGCGCCATTGCCAGCATGGAAAGCGCCACTTCCATGATTACCGAGTTGCGCAAACTGGGTTGCCGCTTCTCGCTGGATGATTTTGGTTCCGGTATGGCCAGCTTCAAGTACCTGCAACAACTGCCGGTGGATTACCTCAAGATTGACGGCAGTTTTGTGCAAGATATGCTCAAAAATCCTAGCAATCACGCCATGGTGGAAGCCATTCACCACATTGGCCGCGTGCTGGGCAAGCACACGGTGGCAGAGTTTGTGGGCGATGCCGCCACCTTCGAAGCCCTCAAAGCCATGGGTGTGGATTACGCACAAGGCTTTTACATTGC
>JAFAGF010000127.1 GCA_023422975.1 Pseudomonadota bacterium | reverse complement strand
CCTGCAGGTCGGCCAGACCGGCAAGATCGTCGCGCCGCAGCTGTATGTTGCCGTGGGCATCTCGGGCGCGATCCAGCATCTGGCCGGCATGAAGGACTCCAAGGTGATCGTGGCGATCAACAAGGACCCTGAAGCACCGATCTTCTCGGTGGCCGACTATGGCCTGGAAGCAGACTTGTTTGCGGCAGTGCCTGAACTGGTGCAAGCACTGTAAACGGCAGAGACAAAAGGAGGGGCGTGCCCCTCCTTTTTTGCATCCGGGGGGATGCAGGGTTGAAGCGTCTACAACAACGATCTGCGAGTCACTGGAGGGGACATGCAAAACAAGCCAATACGTTCGCTCAAAAAACTAGGGATGATGCTGTCACTGGTCGTCGCCGCTTCGGGCGTACATGCGGACTGGGTGATTGGGCAGGTGGCGCCATTGACGGGGGCTGCAGCCGTGCAAGGCAAGGCGTATGCGCAAGGCATGAGTTTGTACTTGGCCCAGATCAACCGGGCAGGCGGGGTGCATGGGGAGCGTGTGCGGCTGGTCAGCCTGGATGACCGCGGCAGTCCTGAAGACACCCTCAAGCAGACGCAGCGTTTGCTGCAAGAGAGCAAGCCGGTTGCGTTGGCCGGCTACTTCGGCAATCGCAATTTGCA
This sequence comes from Pseudomonadota bacterium, assembly GCA_023422975.1. Lineage (GTDB taxonomy): Bacteria > Pseudomonadota > Gammaproteobacteria > Burkholderiales > Burkholderiaceae_C > Comamonas. Next base: position 6,967 of record JAFAGF010000127.1, on the reverse strand, counting down.
AGCGCTGCTGGACAGCAAGCTGCTGGACCAAGCGCAAATCAGTTTGGTCGGTTTTCACAGTACCGACAGCAAGGTGCTGAAGGCCCCGCAACTCTTTAGTACGCGTGCGGTGCTGATGGATGAAATTGAAAAAATTGCCAAGCACCTGGCCACTTTAGGGCTGACCCGATTGGCGCTGGTGTACGACGAACGCCCTGCGCCTGAAGCGCAGGCGCTGGAAGAGGCGGTGGCACAGGTGGTGGCCGCACAAGGTGCCAAATTGCTGACCAGCAGCGCGCTGAAAACAGGCAAGGCGGCCCAAGAGGCGGTGGTAGACAGGCTGCAAAAGACGGTACCTTCTGTGCAGGCGGTGATTGTGGTGGCAGCAAGCCCCATGACGGCGGCGTTTGTAGAGTCCTATCGCCTGGAGGGTGGCGCAGCACAGATTTACGCCACTTCCAGCGCAGACATTGAACAGCTCGCTGTTCGTTTGCACCCGGATGTGATGCGCGGCGTGTCGATTGCGCAGGTGGTGCCCAACCCCTATCGCGCCAATAACCGCTTGAACAAAGAGTTTCGTGACTTGCTTGCCAAGCAGCCCAAGGCCGGAGACATCACAGTGAGCTACGCGATGATGGAAGGCTATGTGAATGCCAAGGTGCTGGTGGAGGCCATGCGCCGCACGCAGCCGCTCAGCAGCGAGCGACTGGCTGAGAGCCTGCGTGGTTTGAATGCTTTTGATCTGGGGGGGTACTGGGTGACCTTTCGCCCAGGCTCGCAGTCAGGGTCCAAGTTCGTGGACTTGAGCATTGTGAATGCTCAAGGCAAGGTTACGCAATAAAGAGATAGCTGCTTGCGCAGACTGTATAAGGCTTAAAGCCTGTTTTTATAGATAAGAAAGACGAGAGATGAGCTATACCGCGCCGATCAAAGACATGCTGTTTGCCATGGAACACTTGGCCAACCTGGAACAGGTGGCACAGATTCCCGGTTTTGAAGATGCTGGCCTGGAAACCGCGCAGGCTGTGCTGGAAGAAAGCGCTAAGCTGTGTGAAGGCGTGGTGGAGCCCTTGAACATTCCCGGAGACACCCAACCGTCGAGCTTTGACAGCGGCAATGTTACTACCACGCCCGGTTTTAAAGAGGCCTACCAGCAGTTCATGGAGGGTGGCTGGCAAGGTCTGCAGCACCCCACGGATTTCGGCGGTCAAGGGCTGCCCAAAACGATTGGTGCGGCCTGTGTGGAAATGCTCAACGCCTCCAACATCAGCTTTGCGCTGTGCCCCTTGCTGACAGACGGTGCGATTGAAGCCTTGCTGACGGCTGGCAGCGATGCACTGAAGGCCACGTACCTGGAGAAGCTGATCTCAGGGGAATGGACAGGTTCCATGAACCTGACGGAGCCCCAAGCCGGCTCTGACTTGGCGCTGGTGCGCACCAAAGCCGAACCACAGCCCGACGGCACGTACAAGGTGTTTGGCACCAAAATCTTCATCACCTATGGTGAGCACGACATGGCGGACAACATCGTCCACCTGGTGCTGGCGCGGGTGGCGGGGGCGCCTGAAGGCGTGAAGGGCATCAGCTTGTTTGTGGTGCCCAAGTTCATGGTGAATGCCGACGGTTCTTTGGGCGCACGCAACGATGTGCATTGCGTCTCGATTGAGCACAAGATGGGCATCAAGGCCTCGCCCACGGCCGTGCTGCAGTACGGCGACAACGGCGGTGCGATTGGCTACCTGGTGGGCGAAGAAAACCGCGGCCTGGAGTACATGTTCATCATGATGAACGCCGCGCGTTACGGCGTGGGCATGCAAGGCATTGGCGTGTCTGAGCGTGCCTACCAGCGTGCGGTGCAGTATGCGCGTGACCGCGTGCAAAGCCGTCCTGTAGATGGCAGCGTGGCAGGCAGTGCAGCAATTATTCACCACCCCGATGTGCGCCGCATGCTGATGACGATGCGCGCCATCACCGAAGGCTGCCGTGCCATGGCCACCACCGCGGCAGCGGCATACGATGCGGCCCACCACCATCCCGATGCCGAGGTGCGCAAGGCCAATGCCGAGTTTTATGAGTTTATGGTGCCGCTGGTCAAGGGCTACAGCACCGAATCCAGCCTGGAAGTGACCAGCTTGGGCGTGCAGGTGCATGGCGGCATGGGCTTTATCGAAGAAACCGGTGCGGCGCAGTACTACCGGGACGCCAAGATTTTGACCATTTACGAAGGCACAACAGCCATTCAGGCCAATGACTTGGTCGGCCGTAAAACGGCGCGTGACGGCGGCAAGAACGCCAAAGACATTGCAGCGCAAATTGCCAAAACCGAAAGCGAGCTGCAGGCCAGCGGAACCGTGGCTGCGCAAGCTATGGCGCTGCACTTGAAAAATGCCCGCGAGGCCTTTTTGGACGTGGTGGACTTTGTGGCAGGCAAGGCCAAGGCTTCGCCCAATGCCGTGTATGCGGGCAGCGTGCCTTACCTGATGCTCACGGGCAATCTGGTCGCAGGCTGGCAAATGGGCCGTGCCTTGCTGGTGGCACAAGCCAAGGCGGCCCAGGGCGAGGATGTGGCCTTCATGCAAGCCAAGGTGGTGACGGCGCAGTTCTATGCAGAGCACATTTTGACCCGCACTACCAGCTTGCGCGACAGCATCTTGGCTGGAGGCGAGAGCGCCTGTGCCTTGCCCCTGGAGGCTTTCTGACGCGAAAGTGACTGCTGCCAGCGCCCATTGCGAAGAATATGTGTGCAGGCATTTAAGATAAAAAGGTGAGCTGCTAGCGCTTTGCCAATAAGCGCTAGCAGCCATTTTCTTATGCAAACTAAAAACGGAGACTTCTGCATGTCCAAAATCCCCGCCGTGCTGCAAAACTTGGCTTTACCGGTGATTGGCTCGCCCTTGTTCATCATCAGCAACCCCAAGCTGGTCATTGCCCAGTGCAAGGCGGGCATTGTGGGTTCCATGCCTGCGCTCAATGCACGTCCTGCAGAGCTGCTGGATGACTGGCTGGCAGAAATTACGGAGGAGCTGGCGGCCCACAACAAGGCCCACCCGGAGGCACCCGCCGCTCCGTTCGCCATCAACCAGATCGTGCACAAAAGCAATGACCGCCTGGAGCATGACCTGGAGGTGTGTGCCAAGTACAAGGTGCCGCTGGTCATTACCAGTCTGGGCGCGCGGGAAGACGTGAACCAGGCCGTACACGCCTGGGGCGGCGTGGTGATGCACGACATCATCAACAATAAATTTGCCCGCAAGGCGATTGAAAAGGGCGCCGATGGCTTGATCGCCGTGGCCGCAGGTGCGGGCGGGCATGCCGGTGTGAAGAGCCCGTTTGCCTTGATTCAGGAAATTCGCCAATGGTTTGATGGTCCGGTGGCGCTGTCGGGCTCGATGGCTTCGGGAGGTGCCATTTTGGCGGCGCAGGCCATGGGGGCAGACTTTGCGTATATCGGCTCGGCCTTTATTGCCACCGACGAAGCGCGCGCCGCCGAGGAATACAAACAAGCCATCGTGGACTGCAACTCGGACGATGTGGTGTATTCCAATCTGTTTACGGGCGTGCATGGCAACTACTTGGCACCATCGATCCGTGCGGCGGGGTTGGATCCTGACAATCTGCCGGTGTCCGACCCCAGTGCCATGAACTTTGGCTCGGGCCGCACCAAGGCCTGGAAAGACATCTGGGGCTGTGGCCAAGGCATTGGCAGCATCGACAAGATTCAGCCTGCCGGCGAGCTGGTAGCGCGCTTCAAGCGTGAATACCAGGAAGCGCGCCAGCGTCTGCTGCAAACGGCGTAACTGCTGCACACATTTGTGAGAACGGCCTTCGGGCCGTTTTTTTATGCGCAGAAAGTCGGTGGCATGACATCCATGCTTTGAGCATGGATAAGTGAAAACGCTGGCCTTCTCGGGACGGCTGGAGTGCAATCACAACACAGTGTTTCACTAGGGTATGAACCATGGTGGCATCTCGACCTTACCGAAGTGCCTAGCATTTGCACAAATTTCAGTAAATACTGAAAAGTGGAAAACATGCAAAGCTTTGATACGCCTCAGACAGTCCGTACTGCAAAACCACACCTGCGGCGCCCCCAGCCCGGAACGGCTTGGTTGGTGCTGTCATCTTTGCTTTGGTTGCCACAGGCCGCAGTGATTGCGTGGGCGGTGCAGTGTTTTGCCAATGGTCAGGCGCTGCAGTATTTGTGGCTGCAGGTGCTGGCCGTGGCGGCTTTGGGGGTGCTGCGGGCGCTGTGTGAAGGCCGTGGCACACGCATTACCTATGTACATGCGCGCACCCAAGTGAGTGCACTGCGCCGCCAAGCGCTGGAAGCTGTGATGCGCACCTCTCCTCTAGATCGCCAGCGTGCGGCGTCAGGCTTGGCAGCCAGCGCTTTGGCGGAGCAGGCCGAAGCCATCGTGCCTTGGCTTTCGCGCTATCAGCCTGCCCAGTGGCGCGTGATGGTGGTAACACCTGCGATTGCGTTGGCCGTCGCCACACAGTCATGGCTGGCGGCCTTGATTTTGCTGTGTGCAGCACCTTTGATTCCGCTGTTCATGGCCATTGTGGGCTGGCGGGCCAAAGCGGCGAGTGAAGCGCAGATGGTGGAGCTGGGGCAGATGAATGCCTTTTTGCTCGATCGCTTGCGGGGTCTGAGCACGTTGCGTGCCCTGCATGCTGTGCCCAACACCGCCCATCGCCTGCGTGCGCATTCTGAATCGCTGCGGGTGCGCACCATGCGTGTGCTGCGCATTGCATTTTTGTCTTCTGCCGTGCTGGAGCTGTTTTCAGCACTGGGCGTGGCCATGGTGGCCATGTATGTGGGATTTCACCTGCTGGGTAATCTGCCGTTTGGCGCTTGGGGGCAAAAGCTCAGCCTGGGCCAAGCCCTGTGGGTGCTGATGCTGGCGCCCAGTTTTTTTGATCCATTGCGCGAGCTGTCTGCGGTGTGGCATGACCGCGCCGCAGGCCAGGCGGCCATGCAGGGGCTGCAGGCTTTGGGGCAGCAGCGGCTGCCTTTGCCCGCAGCCTTGGTGACAGATACGCCGGTGGCGAGTGTGGATGCACAGGCACAGGCGCACGAAGCCATCACGGTGCAGGCACAGCAACTGGACATCGCCGTGGATGGTGAAGCCGCATTGGCACCACTGGATATGCACATTCATGCTGGAGAGCATGTTGCGGTGTGGGCACCCAGTGGCGCGGGCAAATCGGTGCTGCTGGCCCAACTGGCCGGTTTGCTGCCTGTGGCCGCGGAGCAGTTGTTGCTGGATGGGCAACCGGTTTCGGATGCGCGCTGGCCTGCATTGCGTGCCTGCATGGCATGGATGGGGCAGCAAGCCCATATCTTTGCGGGCAGTGTGCAGCACAACGTGGCGCTGGGGCGTGAAGGTGTGCAAGCCTCAGCGGTGGCGCAAGCCTTGGAGCAGGCGGGCCTGAGCCTTGCCCTGGCCCAGCGACAAGGCAGCAGTCTGGGTGAGGGTGGGCAGGGTCTTTCAGGCGGTGAAGCCGTGCGGCTGGCCTTGGCGCGCATGGCGGTGCACCAGCATGCAGGCCTGTGGCTGGTGGATGAACCTACCGCACACCTCGACCCCGAGACCGCACAGCAAGTCATGCACCAGTTGCGCGCCTTGGCCCGTGGCAAAACCTTGGTGGTGGCCACCCATGACCCTGCTTTGGCCGCTTTGATGGACCGTACCATTCATCTGGCACCGGCTGCTCAGGAGGCCGCCGCATGATGCGCCGCACAGGTTTGCGTGATGTGGCGCGCATGCTCGGTCAACTGGCACCACGGCGCTGGTGGTGGGGCGGGGCGCTGATGGCCGCGCTGACCGTGCTGATGGGCATGGCGCTGCTGGGCTTGTCGGGCTGGTTCATTGCGGCTACCGCTATTGCCGGTCTGGTGCCTGCCACAGCATTGGTGTTTGATGTGTTCATGCCTTCGGCGGGCATTCGCTTGCTGGCCATGGGGCGCACGGCTTCGCGCTATGGCGAGCGGCTGGTGACGCACGAAGCCACCTTGGCCGTTTTGGCGGCTTTGCGCGAAAAATTGTTTGTGGGCTGGGCGCAGCCCGGGGCGGCACGCCTGTTGCAACTGCGCCCCGTGCGTTTGCTGCAGCGCCTGACGGCCGATGTGGATGCGCTCGATAACGTGTATTTGCGCCTGATCGTGCCGGTGGTGGCGGCGGCTGGGGCTGCTTTGCTGGCGGGCGTGGTGCTGGGCGCTTTGCAGTGGTGGCTGGGGCTGGCAGCCTTTGGATGGCTGCTAATGGCAGGCATGGGCCTGACGATATGGCTGGCGCGGTGCAGCACACGGCCTGCCGTGCAGCGTGCCTTGGCGCTGGAGCGCTTGCGTGCACAAACCGTGGATGCGGTGGCGGGTCAAACGGATTTGTTGATGGCCGGTCGGCTGCCTGCGCAATGTGCGCGCATTGCGCAATCCGATGCCCGTGTGGCGCAGGCTGACCATGCGCTCAACCGTCTGGATGCGCAGGCTGCCGCAGGTTTTGGCATTGCCGGTGCCTTGACCTTGGCGGGCGTGCTGGCAGGCGCGGGCTACCTGGTGCATGCGGGCGTCATCGGCGCACCGGGCGCTGCTTTGGCATTGCTGGTGGCGCTGACGGCCATGGAGCCTTTCAGCGCCTTGCGCCGCGGTGCCGTGGAAGCGGGGCGCACCCGTTTGGCCGCACGCCGTTTGGGCGCGCGGATGGCGAGTGAGCCGGTGGTCGCGGCGCTGCCTGTGCCGCAAGGCGATGTTGCTTTTGTGCTGGATCACGCGGGGGTGCAGCATGCCGACAGCCCGGGGGCTGCTTTGCAGTCTGTCAGCCTGTGCATTCAAAAAACGGAGCGCGTAGCGCTTGTCGGTGCTAGCGGAGCGGGTAAATCGACCCTGATGGCGGTGCTGGCGGGTGAGCAAGCGTTGACCCACGGTCATGCCGCTGCGGTGCCCAGCGTGTGGCTGACCCAGCGGGTGGCCTTGTTCCAAGACAGC